>CAIYQA010000131.1 GCA_903928175.1 uncultured Spartobacteria bacterium
CCCAAGGGGATTTGATGTGTTCCATTAATACTCCTTTCGGTATTCCGTTTGTCCTGCCAACCCCTGCAACCGGCGAAAAACACGGTGGACAGCATTACCCGTCGCCCAATTCCACGTTCCAATAGGCAACATCCAGGAAATGCTTCCACGAGTCGTGCTGGCCGCCGCTGAATTTGAATTGGAGGAAGGGGCGCCACTTGGGTCGCTCCGGCTTTTTGATCAGCCGCATCCCCGCCTCGCCCGGCAACCGGTTCGCCTTGCGGCTGTTGCACGGGATGCACGAGCAGACAATGTTTTCCCACGTGGTCTTGCCGCCCCGGTCGCGCGGCAGAACGTGATCCAGGTTGAGTTCCTTGCGGTCCAAAACCTTGCCGCAATATTGGCAGGTGTTCTGGTCGCGCTCAAAAAGATTGTTGCGCGTGAATTTGATTTCCTTTTTCAACATCCGGTCGAAAAAGAGCAGCACGATCACGCGCGGCACGCGGATTTTGAACGAGATGGTGTGCACCATCTCCTGTTCGGGCTGGCGGGTGGAAAAATCGCGCCAGCTTTCGAAATCATGCGTGGTGTAATTGTTCGCGCCGTCAGAAGAGACAATCTGCGCGTGGCCTTGGCAGATCAGTCTGAAGGCCCTGCGGACGGTGGTGACGTTGACGGCTTGCCAGAGACGATTCAACACCAACACCTGACGGTTGAGGAGTGAGATATTCCGGTCGAAGATGCGCAAAAATAGCATTCCCGCCCCGCAACGTCAAACAAAGCCATGTTACAATTTGTTGGCAGAAGCCGTGTTGTAATTTGATGGCAGGACTTGCATCTCTCATTAACACCGGGCTTTAGCCCGGTGCCCTGCCATAAACGGGATAGGAGCCATTTCAACGGCTTCCTTTTCGAGCGGCCTTGGATAAGCCGTTAAAGCGTGACCCCTTGCACAGATTCTCAGGGCTTTTTCCCCGGCACCGCCGGTTTTTGCCACAGGCGGATGGGGCAGTTCACCTTGAAATCGTTGTAACGCAACGTTACTACGCCATCTCGGATGGCCTCTACATGCAACGCGACTTTCTTGTCCCCGGCCACAAAAAGCACTGGATCCCCCTCTCCATAGGTCTTGCCATTGATCACCGCCAGCGGCAACCGGTCGAGGGCAATGCTGGAGACCACAAACGCTTCCGGCCGGAGATAGGACTCCGTCGGGACGGCCGACGCTCCCTTCAGACCCGCGAGAGCGGGCACCGACACCGGGCGCTCCCAGCCGATGGGCAAAAAAGGATCGCGCCGTTCCACCGAAGTCTCGAATGCAGACCGTTGGGCGACCCCCAATTCCTCCGTAGTTTGCGCGCCGCACCCCAGACCCAAAGCGGCCAGAATCAACACCGAAAGCAGGGGGCTACTTTTCATTTTTAACCAGTGTGGAAATGGTGATTTGGGCATGGCGAACCTCCGGGTTGGCGAGCACGGAATCGATTTGCAGATTGGTGACCTGCATCAGCCCCTCCTGGTTCTCCAAACCTGCCAGAGCCATTCCCAGCGCGACGAATCCGACACTGGGAAACTCCAGGGTCCAGGAGGAAATTTTGTATCCCGGAAAATCCGACTCCGCCGGGTCGGGATTGCAGCGGAACAGGGGTTTCCCAATCCCCTGCTGTTTGAAAAATTCCGCAAACCGGGTCGGAAGCCAGGCCACGGGTTGCCCGTTGGGAATCTCCGCCCTCATCACTGCGTAAATCCGTTGCGCCTCGGCAGCGTGGGCGTCCCCAGCTTCAATGGCATTCGTGCGCACGATCTTGCTTTTGGCCTCCCTGAGCTTCGGCTCCAAAGTGGCGATTTCCTTGATCGTCGCAGCTTCCCGTTTGCCAAGCGGCCCGAGCATTTCAAAAGCGTAATACCACAGCCCACCCGCGATGAGGATGACGATGAGGACCGCTTTTTGGATTTGCTCTTTGGTAAATTTCATCGGGCGGATTTTGGGGTGAATTGCACGCGAATCCGGAAGGTTGCCGTGCCCAGCGTTTGTCCATGATACGTGACGTTCTCCGCGCCGTCTTCAAGCGAGTTGGCGTCGAACACTACCGAGACCTCTTTGTAAAGTCCCTCGAGCCGGTCCCGAATCGCGTGCCGGTAGTCCTCCGCTGCGGTGCGGGGTTGCGCGCCCGCGGCCACGCCGCGAATCAGCAGATTGATGGTTTTATGGTTCTCTTTGTCGGTTTCCAGATCGCCTGTCAGCGTGAGCATTTGAATCTGCGGCGGGGTCACTGCCGCACATTGATCCAAAAGCGGCGCCCAGTAGAACCGCTCGTGAATCCGCTCGACCAAAGCCTGATTGCTCTTTTGTTGCGACAGGAGACGGCTCTCGTCTTCCACTGCCTTGTTCATCTGCGGTTCCAACCTGCTCCAGGCGATCCGGAGTTCGTTGCGCTTGCGCTCGATTCCGTTGACCACGGAGAGCCGGTAGGAGAACCAGATCACTAGAAACACCAGAAAAAGGACCCCGCCCAGCCCGGCCAGTTTCACCGGGTCGCGCCGTTCCCGCTGCGCCTGGCGGTGAATTTCGTGATAAAGATTGAGGTGAAGCGCCATGGTTTATCGGCCTTTGAGGATTTCCGCCGCGACCCCGAAAGCCGTCCCCAGGATCGGCATTTGCCCGGTGAGCGCGGCGACGCGCATGCGCGGGATGCTCAGTTCGCAATCGGCGAAGGGATCCCAGGTTTCACACGGAAGATGCAACTCCTCGACGAGGAGATTCAAAATGGCCGGGAGCTTCGCAAGCCCTCCCGAAACATGGATTTTGAAAATAGCCTCCTCGTGCTGGGCCTCGAAAAACCCGATCGAAGAGCTGATGGAGCGCACGAGTTCATTTAAGGAAAGCCGCGCGTTTTCCACCGTCAAAACCTCCTCCTGTCCCAGCAAGGCGACCACCTCCTCGAAATCGGCGGCCCCCTGCAAAATCAACTGCTCCGCAAAATGCGCCCCGCCGTAATCCAGCGAACGGATCAGGATCAACTCCCCCTTCGCACCGACAATGACCGTGGAGGAACGGTGCCCGATGTCCACCAACACAAACGCCTGTGTCTTGAACGCCTCCGCGTTGGCAAATTCGAAGGCGTTCAGCAAGGCCACCGGCGGGAGTTGGAGCACGGTGGAAGGAAGCTTGTTTTTTCCACAGGCTTCGTGAATTTTTTGCACATGGGTCCGGGGCAAACCGCCCACGAGATAACGCACCTGGCGGTTTTCGGCGGCGGGCGCGCTCCCGGCCCTCGGCGGGATCGCCTCGCAGTCGATCACCCATTCCCGGCAATCCTGGCTCAAGAGCAACGGACCGTTGATCCGCAAAGCATCGCGCAGCAATTCCGGGGGGATGGTGTTTTGCTCGATGATCCGCACCATCATCTCCGGGTGCGACACGGCGATTCCAAGGGCCTTGGCCGTGCCGCCCAGGTCGTGCAGAAGCGCTTTCAGGTTCTCCCCGAGCGCTTCCAGTGTGTTCGCTGGCTCTGAAAATTCCCGGACGGCAAAGTGCGTCAACGCCAAACGGGTGCCACGCCGTTGCAGCAGCACGGCTTTCATCGAATGCCTGCCGACATCAATCCCGATGGCCGAGGAGGGAGGTTTTGCCATGCTCCCTCTTCAAGAGCAGATGCGATGCCACAGCCCGCTTTCATGATAAATAAATTTCGTTGCTTTGGAAAATCGCCCGCGGAGCGGCCGATCCACCTCGCAAGACGCTGGGGATTCGGATTTTTTTTGAAGGATGCAGGCGATTGGAACGAGCAAATCCCTAAAAATTCACTGGCAGGTTGGGCGCACTTCTGGAATGCAGTAACGCGCAATGCATCAAACCCTCGTGAAAAATCTCCCTCTCCGCATCTATTGCGCCCCTTTTGTCCTTTTTCTGCTGCTGATCGGGCTGACCGATCTCCTCAAATGGCTGGGAGTCTCAAATTCGCAATACTGGGTTTTCCCGCTGCAAACGCTGGTCTGCGGCGGGTTGGTTCTTTTCTTTTGGAGGCAATACCGCCTCGCTCTTCCCCGGCAACTGCTGTTTACCGTTGCCGCGGCGCTTCTGGTGCTTGGGATTTGGGTTTCGCCCCAGGCGCTTTTCGGCAGACCGCCCCGCCTGGACGGCTTCGACCCGACGGTCTTCCCCCCTGGCTCCTTCTCTTATTGGGCAACGCTCGGGTTTCGGTTTTTGCGCCTGGCTGTCGTGGTGCCGTTCGTGGAGGAAATCTTCTGGCGGGGATTTCTGCTCCGCTACCTGATTAAGGAGGACTTCGAGTCGGTGCCGTTCGGGACGTTCACCTGGTTCTCTTTCAGCTTCGTCACCGTGTGCTTTATGCTGGAGCATCAGCAAGCCGATTTCCCTGCCGCCTTCGTGACCGGGATTCTTTACAACGGGATCGCCATTCGCACCCGCAGCCTGAGTTCCTGCATCCTGGCCCATGCCCTCACCAATCTCCTGCTTGGCTTCTACATCCTGGCCACCCGGCAATGGGGTTTCTGGTGACATCCGGCTTCTCTTGAGGCTATGGTAACCCAATCGCCATGCAACAAACGTTCACACAAAAACTCCTCCTGGTGCTGATCGCTGCTGCCCTCACAGCGGGAGGGTATGTGATTGTTTACAAAAAAATCATCGTCGGGGCCGACCAAGCCATCAACGCCGGATACAAAAAAGCCACCCCGGCCCCCACGCCAAAGCGCCGTTATTAAACGGTATCGCAATGAAGATCGGACTCGCTCAAATCAACCCCACGGTGGGCGACCTCAAGGGCAACCTGGAGAAAATTGTTGAGGCGTATCGCCAGCTTGTCGCGCAAGGCGCGGAACTGGTGCTCTCCCCCGAACTCGCCATCACGGGGTACCCCCCGCAGGACCTCGTTTTCAAATCCCGGTTCGTCCCGCTCAACTTGGAAGCTTTGAAACTGCTGCGCGCCGAAGTGGGCGACGTTCCGCTGATCACCGGGTGCGTCGATTACAATCCCGGCTCGGGCCGCCCCTTCCGCAACGCCGCCGTCATCCTGCAACGCGGCCAGCCGCTGCGGAGCGTCTTCAAATCGCTCCTGCCTACGTACGATGTCTTTGATGAGGACCGCTATTTCCAACCCGCTGAGAGCGTCGCCCCGGTGGAAATCAACGGACGCCGGATCGGCATCACCATCTGCGAAGATATCTGGACGGAAAAATACCTTCCCCGGCGGTTGTATGACTTTGATCCGCTCGCCGCGCTGGTGCAGGCAGGCGCGGAATTGATCGTCAACATCAGCGCTTCGCCTTTCTGTGTCGGCAAGCCGCTGCGACGTTGCGAAATGCTCTCCGCCCTGGCCGCGCGGCACCGCGTCCCCATTTTCTACTGCAACGCGACCGGCGGCAACGACCAGTTGGTGTTCGACGGCAACTCCCTGGCGATCGGGGCGAACGGCGGACTCCTCGCGCAACTCCCGGCCTTTGAAGAAGCCCTCCAAATCGTGGACACCGACGCCCCTTCGCTCCCCGGCTGCCAGCCGATGTGCGAAGCGCAGGAACTATTCGAAGCCCTGAGCCTCGGCCTGCGCGATTACCTGCGCAAATGCGGCTTCAAGAGCGTCGTGTTGGGGCTGAGCGGCGGCATTGATTCCGCGGTCACCGCCGCCATTGCCGTCCACGCCCTGGGGGCCGAAAACGTCCATGGCGTCGCCATGCCCACGCAGTTTTCCTCCCAGGGAAGCATTGACGACGCCCTTGCCCTCGCGCGCAATCTTTGCATTCGCTGCCCGGTCATTTCCATCCAGAGCCCGTTTGAAACCTTCCGCGCGTTGCTTGCGCCGGAATTCGCCGGGTTGCCCGAGGACACCACGGAGGAAAATATGCAGCCGCGCCTGCGCTGCATGGTCCTGATGGCCCTTTCCAACAAACACGGCCATCTGCTTTTGAGCACCGGAAACAAAAGCGAACTCGCCGTCGGCTACTGCACGCTTTACGGCGATATGGCGGGCGGGCTCGCCATCCTCAGTGATGTGCCAAAAACGCAAGTTTATGCGCTGGCCCGCTACATCAACCGCGAACGCGAGCTGATCCCCCGCTCCAGCATTGAGAAGCCCCCGAGTGCGGAATTGAAACCCGACCAAACCGATCAGGATACGCTGCCGCCCTACGACCTGCTCGACCGCATCTTCTCGCTTTACGTGGAGGAAAACCTGACTGCGCGGGACATCATCGCGCAGGGATTCGACGAAAAAACCGTCCGCTGGGTTGCCCGCAAAGTCGATCTCAACGAATACAAGCGCGAGCAAGCCGCCCCGGGGATCAAAGTCACCAGCCGCGCGTTTGGGATGGGTCGGCGGATGCCCATCGCCCAGCGGTTTGTGGATTAGGATAGGGCGTTTTCGATCAACGGGGCATGAACCGGCTGACACGCCGTTCGTAATCCGCGTATTCGGGAAATTTTTCCCGAAGCCACCGTTCCTCATGACGCGCTTTTGCCTGGAAAAAAGGGAATGAGCGCCACTGAAACCAGCAACGCCGACCAACTTTGCCAAACCAGCGCCCAGCCCAGCGCCACCGCTCCCGCCAGCGCAACTCCAGCGCCGATGAGGATCAGAACCGTTCCTGCAAAGATGATTATGGGGTAAAATCCACTCCCAGTGCGCCGTGCGCGGGCAGGATGCCGACGAGCGAGAAAGGAATCGCGACCATGACGATCGAGGGGGTGAGGAACGAGCGGAACCAGCCGACCATCAGCACGTAGATGTCGCGCACTTTGCGGGCCATGATGAGCCGGGATTCCTCGGTCGGCCCGTAAATTTCGGCCACGAGCGTCTGCAACACTGGCGGGCCGGGCGGCACTTCCGCGACGGCGACACGTGCGCCATATTTGGCTGCAATGGCCGCCACACGCGGGCGGACGCGCTTTGCTATATCGCGGCTCTTGGCGGCACGCTCATTTTTTCCGACGAGGTTCACCTGGATATCCGCCACATTCGCCCCGCCCCGCATGAAATAATGCCTCACCAAACCGTTGAAATTGAAAGGCGACGCAACGCCCGCATACACTTGGTAATCGGTCACTTCCGGTTCAACCCGAACGGCGGCGGCGATCTCCTTCGCGGCGTGGGCCAGCGCGCCTACTACGCCACGCGGATCTTGTTGCAGAACATCTGCACGGTGAAAAACCTCGCGGGCGGCATCCGCACCTACAAACAAATCACCGCAGCCCAGCGGGCCTGATTGCATCGCCGGTTCAGCGCCCGCTCTCTTTTGGCGGAGCGCTGGGATAAGTCCAGATGTCTGTTACGGAAACGTGGATGCCCGGAGCGGGAGAAGAAAAGCGCACCTCGGCATCGGTGAGAGGTTTGTCCGCCAGTCGCAGCGAATAGAGGCGATCCGCGCCCGCTTGGTAGGATTGCATTGGTTGGCGGGTTCCGTTGATGACCGCTTCGGCTTGCACCTGGGCTGTTCCCGCGCCCTGCTTCACCAGCAGGTTGAGCGAGTAGAATGGGACGCCGGATCGGAATTTGAGCGCCAGGGTTCCCGAGGTCGTGAGGCTCCAGCCCGTGGGAACCGAACCTTGCGCCGGGGTGATCCCGGCGATGCCGCTCTCGGACGGAATGACAAACCAAAGATCCTGAAAATCTCCCACCTGCTGTGGAATTTGAATCCTGCGCACCCGCGGGGATAAATCGGCCACGCTCACTTCACGCTTATGGGTGAGATTCATCAGCGAATGAATGACCACGGATTTGCCGTCCAGGAACGATTCTTTATCGAACGCGCTCAGGTCGGGGTAGCGATTTTCCACATAGGCCGAAAGGGTGTTCGACCCGCCGAAGGTGCTGGTATTTTTTGGAAAAATCGTCTCGATGGCGCGGGCCATATCCAGCCAGTTCTCCTGCGGGATGAACCGGTAGCACGCCCGCGCCTGGTTGGCGTGAACCTGCAGCGGCACCGCAAGCGCCAGGGCAATCCACGGGCGCGCGGCGGTGAGTCGGGCGTCGCGCCAGAACAAGCCAAACGCATGCGCCAGGCAAAGGACCATGGGGCCGATGACGAATGCGGTGGTGCGCAACGGCGGCGTCTTCATGGCCAGGCAGGCGAGAAAGAAGACAAAGACTGCACCCATCATCACACGCAATGCGCGGCCGATGGGCTCCGCCCTCGTCCACAAGGCAAACGGGGCGACAAAGGCTCCGAAGAGAATCGCAAAGAGAACAGGATCGCCCAGAGGCAGGAGGTAAACCCGGAGCGTTGCCGCCACCGATTCCATCGTGGCGTATTCCTCTCCATACCGACCCTGGTATTTATGCATCACATTGAGAACCTGCCGTAGGACCGGTGCGTAAAGCACCGCGATGGCCCCCGCCGTCGCCGCTCCGGAAAGAAAGACCTCCCTGCGGCGCGTTGCCAGCAACAGGAAGAGGAGCAATGCACTTCCGAAGATGACGAAACTGGGGACTGTCCAAACCCCGAGGGCGGTCAGCACACACAGAGCTTTGAGCGTTCTGCGATCTCCTGTTTCGCAATAGCGCACGCCGAGAAGGGAGAGCGCGATGGCTGCAAAACTCAAAAATCCATACCCGCGAGCCATCAGATTAAGCATGATCCACTCGGGGTTGACGCCCAGAAAATAGATGCAGAGCGCACCTTCGAGAAACCATCCCCTGCGGATGAAATAGGTCAAAATCGCAAGGAACGAGGCGGCAAGGAAGAGATAGGACCAGAAGCGGACCCGGAGCGAATTCAACGATTTGGAGCCGGGCGTGACCGAGTTGACGAGATTGAAGAAAATGTGGTTTTTGGCGAGATCGTAGCTTGTGATGGTTCTCCAGGGTCCCCGGGCGCTGTAGCGCGTCACGGTTCCCCGCTCGTCGGTGCTCAGGGACGAGGTGGCCATGCCCCGGAAAATGGGGGTCATGAAAGCGAACGCCATGACCACGAGGGCGAGGCTGATCCAGATTTCGAGCGTCCGCTGGATGCGGCCTCCAAAACGGGCGTCCTGCGTCAACGGGCTGCTTTTGCCAACCTGGCCTTGGGCAAGGTTGGGCGCGGGGATTTGTGACATTCGTCCATCTATCATTCCCGGAGAATCGATTGCAATGCCGGAGAACGAAATTGCGTTAGGAAGTAATTGAAGGAGAAGAAAATCTGGAACTCAGGAACTCAAGAAGATTCAGAAAGGGAACGACTGTTGCCCTTTTCGGTCTCCATTATTGGGGTTGCGCAACCTCTTCCTCAGCTTCCTGGTTTCCTGGTTTCCTGATCGTCTTCTCCTGAGTTCCTGAGTTCCAGATTGGTTTTATTCGTTAACACCTCCTAATCCACCTCTGGCCCGGGTGGTTTCCAAGCCTTGCCCCGGCGTTCTCCAAAAAGCGCGGTGCCGATGCGCACAAAGGTGGCCCCTTCCTCGACAGCCACCGCGAAATCGCCGCTCATCCCCATGGAAAGCTCGGGAAGCGGCACGCGGAATTCGCTCGCAAGCCGGTCCCGCAATTCGCGCAGCCTCACAAAATAGCGGCGCGACGATTCCGCGTCAGGCGCATAGGGCGGGATGGTCATGAGCCCGTCGATGGCTACGCGGTCGAGAGTGAGCAGTTCTTCCATCCCCGCGCGAAGGGCGTCCGGGGTGAACCCAAATTTACTGCTTTCCCCGGCGACATTGATTTCCAGGAAGACCTTGGGAAAAAGGCCGAGTTCGCCGGCGATGCGGTTGGTTTCACGGGCGAGCGCCAGGGTGTCCATGCTGTGGATGCGCTCGAAGGCGGGAAGGGCCTGGCGGATTTTATTGGACTGAAGATGCCCGATCAAATGCCAGCGGACCCGGCTCGGCAGAAGGGGCATCTTGGCGCGGGCTTCCTGCACGCGGTTCTCACCAAAGAGGAGTTGGCCCGCATCCACGGCCTCCAGAATCGCCTCGGGGTTATGCGTTTTGCTGACCGCAATCAGTGTGACGCAGTCCGCGCTGCGGCCCGAGCGGGCGGCGGCTTCCGCGATCTGCCCCCGGATTTTTTCGAGATTTTCAGCGAACATAAGTGAAGGAAGATTGTTGACGGAAAGCAATTTTATCCATAAGAGTGATTAATACCCCAAAATGCATATCGAGACGCTCAAAATTTTTTGCGATGTAGTTGAGACCGCCAGTTTTTCCAAAGCGGGCGCCCTCAATTCCATGACACAGAGCGCGGTGAGTCAACAGATTCTCTCGCTGGAAAAGAAACTCGGACGCACATTGTTGGAGCGAGGCCGCCGCCAATGCTGTGTAACCCCCGAAGGAACCGTGCTGCTGGATGCGGCCCGGGAGATCCTGGAAATATACGACGGGCTGGAGGAGCGCTTCAATGAATTGGCCGATGTGGTGGCGGGTGATCTTCAGGTGTCGGCGGTTTACTCGATCGGGCTTCACGATCTGCCGCCCTATTTGAAAGCGTTCCAAAAGAAATATCCCTCTGTGCAGGTGCAAGTGAACTATAAGCGCTCGGCGCAGGTTTATGCCCAAGTCTTGAGTGGCGAGGTGGTGATGGGGTTTGTGGCTTATCCGATTGCGCGCAAGGGGATTCATGTCGAACCTTTCATGGACGACGAGATGGTGGTCATCTGCCCTCCGACGCATGCGTTTGCGAAACACAAAAAAATCGCTCTGGCCTCGCTCAAGAAGGAACGGTTTATCGCATTCGATCCCGATCTTCCGACCCGGCAGTTTTTGGACCGGCATTTCCGCGAAAATGGAGTTTTGCTCGGGCACGCCATCGAGTTCGACAACATCGAGACCGTTAAGCGCGCGGTCGAGATCGAGCAGGGGGTTTCGATTATCCCGCTGGCCACCGTGCGCGAGGAGGTCAAGGCGAAGACGCTGTGCGCGATTCCGTTGGACCCGCCGCTGCGGCGTCCGATCGGCGTCCTTCTCAAGCGGAACCGCCCGCGCACCCCGGCGCTGAGAGAGTTTTTGGCGCTGTTGCAGGGGAACACGAATTAACCGCGGATTTGCCGCAATAACGCCTTGTCGCGGCTCTCGCTGCTACCGCTGCACTGCGGCCAGTCGGATGTTGCCCACCGAGAGCCCCAGGGCTTCTTCGGCGACAGGCAAAAAGCCGTCCGAAGCGTCGGTAAGCGCGACGCGGAGCGTGCCGACGGCGTTTTCTGGCGCGCCAATTTGCTGTTGGATGAGGAGTTCGCGGACGGCGTGCGCGCAATTTTCCGCGGAATCGACCAGCCGGATGCCGGGACCGAGAAAGCGGGCCAGGGCGGGTTTCAACAACGGATAATGGGTGCATCCCAGCACGAGTGTATCGATGCCGGACCCGACGAGCGGGCCCAAATAGCGGGCAATGATCGAGTCGGTGATGTCGTTTTCCAGCCATCCTTCTTCAATGGCGGGAACCAGCATGGGGCAGGCTTGGCTGGTGACGCGCATCTCCGGGGCAAGGGCGTGAATGGCCCGCTCATACGCACCGCTGCGAACGGTGCCGCGGGTGCCGATGACGCCGATGTGCCCGTTGACGGTGCTGGCGACGGCGGCTTTTGCGCCGGGCGCGATGACCCCCGTGACAGGCACCGGCAGGGTGGCGTGCAGCTTGGGAATGGCGAGAGCCGAAGCCGTGTTGCAGGCGACAATGATCATCTTGGCTTCTTCGGCCAACAACAGTTCGCTGATCTCGACCGAATAACGTTCGATGGTCGCCTGGCTTTTGCCGCCGTAAGGCACGCGGGCGGTGTCGCCGATATAATAAATGGTTTCTTGCGGAAGCAGGCGGCGTAATTCCGCCGCGACGGTGAGCCCGCCGATGCCGGAGTCGAAAACGCCGATGGGGCGGGAGCCGTTGGAAGTGGTTGAGTCCATCTGTCGGACTATTACGAACCAAATCGCACGGAAAAAGAAGCGGAAAACGGATGCACCACGAACGAGCCGAAGATCCCGAAGGCCGGGGGAAGATTTTTTGGGGTCTTCATGCGCCCTCCCGGTGGGTTTTACTGGGTCGCCGTGGAGGGGGTGATGACGGTGGGGCCGGTACTGTTGCGCGCCGGGGCGCTATTGGAGGCGACGGGCAGACCTTGCCGGGGGCCGACGGCATTGCGGTAGTTCTGGACGGCTTGCAGGATGGAGATGGCCATCTGCTGGCGGTAGGCGGCGGTGGCGATGCGACGGGCATCATTGGGATTGCTCAAAAAGCCGCCTTCAATGAGCACGCCCGGGGTGGCGCTTTCCCGCAACACGACGAAGCGCGCCCGTTTGATGCCTCGATCAAACATGGCCGAATTGCACACGAGCGTCGCGTGGGCGGCGCAGGCCAGGGCAATGTTTTCCGCGTCGCGCACATTGCCTGCGCACGGGGCGAAATCCGAGAGGGCCGGGCCGTCATTGGCCATGGAGGGGACGCCGCGCGGAGCCAGGGTGAAGGTTTCCACACCGGTGGCGTCGTTCCCGCTGGCATTGAAATGGATGGAGATGAACAGGGCGTTGGGGAGGCGGCTGGCCATGGCGGCGCGTTCTTCCAACGGCACAAAGCGATCCGAGGAGCGCGTCATAAATACCCGGAATCCCGCAGCGCGGAGCAACTCGCGGGCGCGCAGGGCGACATCGAGCGCGTAATTCTTTTCGGAGCCGAAGAGCGAAAGGGCTCCGCTGTCGTGGCCGCCGTGGCCCGGGTCCAGGAGGATGGCTTCGACCGGGGCGGAATGGGAGATGCGGCTGGGGCGCAATACCGGCTCAAGCAGTTTGGTGAGGTCCATGCGCGAGATGGACGGCTGGCCACTGACATCGGCAACCGGGTAGCTGAGGATGAACTTGAGGTTGTTAATGTAAAACTCCGAAGAACCGATCTGGCCGCGCAGGCTGCGGTTGGCGGTGCGCAGGATCAAGTTGTTGCCGGACTGCTGGAGTGGGCCCAGGTAGTAGAATGCGCCGACATTGGAGAGCGGCACGTAATCCCGGCCCTCATATTTAAGCAGCGTCCAATCCCCCACGGCAAACGCGCGTGTGGCGAGCAGGAGCAAAAGGAGCAGGGGAGTGAACCGGGGCATTCTGTGCAAGCGTGCATGCGGGCGTGCGGGCGCGCAAGTGGTTTTTGCGAAGCGCTAGACCAGTTTCGGTTTAATTTGTCGCATTCCACTCGCCCCGAAGGGGCTGAGTAAACCAGCCCAGGGCAGCGCCCTGGGGGTATGCGTGTGATAGAGCCGTGCCCTGCAAGGGCACTGGGAAACGCTCGCGCTCAATGCGCTCCCCTTACCAGCGCCCTTGCAGGGCGCAACCGGTTGTTGCGTGGCACCCAGGGCGACGCTGCGCTCTGCCCTGGGCTGGTTTCCCTTGCGCTTTCAGCGCACAATCCATGCGACAACGTCAAACGAAAATGCTCTAATAAAGGAAACGAGCACCAGGAATTCCAATGCTCGTTTCCTTTAAACCGTTGCCGTGCGACTTACCCCTTGAGGCAGTCGTCGAGCCATCCGAGCAACTCGGCGATCGTCGCCTCGGTCTCATCGCCCATGTTGGAGATGCGGAAGGTCTTGCCCTTGAGCTTGCCGTAGCCGCCGTCGATCATGGCATGGTAGCGCTCCTTGAGGCGGGAGTTCATGGTGGCGACATCGATCTCTTTGTTGTTCCTCACGCAGGTGAGGGACTTGGAGCGGTAGCCTTCCGGGGCGAAAAACTCGAAGCCGTTGCGGACAACCCAGTCGGCGACCATGGCGTTAAGCTTGGCGTGGCGGGCGTAGCGGGCTTCGATGCCTTCGGCGAAAATGTCTTCGAGCTTGCTCTGGAGGGCATAAATGTGGGCGATGGAAGGCGTGCTCGGCGTCATGTCTTCGGCCTGGTTTTTCTTAAATTCGATAAAATCGAAATAGTAGCCGCGGTCCTTCATCGTGGCCGCGCGCTCGAAGGCGCGCTCCGAGCAGGCGAAGAGAGCCAGCCCGGGAGGAAGGGCCAGGGCTTTCTGGCTGCCGGTGAGCAGCACGTCAATGCCCAGTTCGTCCATCGGGATCGGCACGGCAGAAAAAGAAGAGACGCTGTCCACGATGAGCAGCACCTCGGGGTATTTCTTGACCACGGCGCAGAGTTCCTTGAGCGGGCTCATCACCCCCGTGGAGGTCTCGTTGTGGATGAGGGTGACCGTGTCGAATGCGCCCGTGGCGAGCTTGGCATCGAGCAATTCAGGGAGGATCGGCTGACCCCATTCCACCTTGAGCCCCTCGGCCTGTTTGCCGCAGCGCTGCGAGACGTCGAGCCATTTGTCCGAGAACGCGCCGCACATGCAGTTGAGCACTTTTTTGGCTACGAGATTGCGGATCGCGCCTTCCATCACGCCCCATGCGGAGGAGGTGGAGAGTAACACCGGCTGTTTGGTGCCGAAAAGGGTCTGCAATTGCGGTTGGATGGCGGCGTAGAGCTTCTTGAAATCGTTGCTGCGGTGGCCGATCATCGGCTTGCAGAAAGCGGCAAAGGTTTTCGGAGAAACTTCGATCGGGCCCGGGATGAAGAGCTTGGTGTGAGGCATGGGAAAGGAATTAAAAAGGATGAGGACGAAAGGAAAAGGAAAAAATGAGCCGGGAGGTGTTCCCGGGTGCAATTAAAAGTGGTGTAATGTGGAGACTTTGCATTCAGCGCCAACGG
>CAIYQA010000132.1 GCA_903928175.1 uncultured Spartobacteria bacterium
CTCACGCCGCCGGGCGATGTCAAACCACAATTCCTTGCGGAACGATTTCACTTTTTCCGCGCTGCTTCGGCTTTGAGCTGGCGCTCGGCTTCCACCCAGTCGTGGGTGGAATCGCCGGGCAGGCCGAGTTTTTGCCGCTTTTCAGAGATGAAGTACGCGCGCAGCGCAATGTCCGCCGGGGTGATGCTCACGGTCGATTTGGTGACGGCGGTGGCTTTCACCCGGGTCCGGGCGGCGGTGGCTTTGGCGGGCTTGGCTTCCTTGGTTTTGGGCGACGGCTTCGCCTTGGTCGCCTTCTTTGGAGCGGGCTTGGCCGTCGTTTTTTCGACGGAGTTCCCGGCGGCGCTCAAAACGCTCGTTTCCGCGGATTTTGCAGTAGTTGGTTTTTTAGCCATGTTATTTTCCCTTTTCGATATGGGGACAAGCATACGTTTTTTGCCGTACGCCGCAACCGAATTTCTTTGGTTGCATTTTTCTTTTGGCGGCGCTCAATTACAGATGCCTGCTCGCTTTTCCCCCATGAAATACTTGGCCTCCCTCTTTTTTGCGGCTGCGATCCTCACCCCCGCGCCTCCCGCATTTGCCGGGGTGGTTTTTGAAACCAGTTTTGAATCTCCCGGTGTGACGAGCCAGACTCCCAAAGCCGCCGGGGCGGATATCTCCAAACCGTCCAAACCTGGGGAAAAACCGGCGTGGAGCCGTTTTGAGGACCAGCCAAACATCGGGGCCGAAGGGGGCAGCGTGGTGGCCGGGTTGACCAACCAAATCGCCCGGACGGGAACACAATCGCTCTTCATCGAGGCGGCCAAATTGAGCGTTCCCTTCCTCGGTGCGTTGTTTGTCTCCCAGCCGATCGCCATCGAGGGGGGCCAATACTACAAAATCGGCCTCTGGGGTCGCAACGACGCCAAAACTCCGCTGGTGAGCGCGATGGCGCAGCTTTTTCTGAAAATACGGGTCGATTTCTTCTCCGACGAGGGCAAAACCGAGATCGGCGAAAGCCAATACATGCTCCAGCCTCTGCCGGGCAGTAAAGGGCATACCCCGCTGCTGCTGACGGACACATGGAATATGATCGGGATGCGCTTTAACGCGCCCCCCTCAGCGAAGTTCATGGTCGTCAGCTTCCGGTGCGATTCGAGCGCCGAACGGGGTGCCATTAGCGGAATCGCTTATTTTGACGACTTCACAGTTTCCACCGACCAGCGGCAGCCTGCGGATCTGTTGATGGAAAAACTTCTCAAGGAAGCCGGAGACGATACCGAAGTGGAAGCGCCCGCGAGCGCGACCGGGGAGAAGGACGCCAAACCGTCGCCTTCCCCGGCCAATCCGTAGCCGCAGGGCTCGGGGGGTCAAGAGCCTACACGCGAAAGGAATGGGGCTTGCGATGATGGAGTGTGAAAATCCTGCTCGCCCTGTTTCATGTCGCTTTTTACACGGACAAAACCGAGGGACTGATCTGGCCTCTCATAGCGAGCGCGTTTTTCTTCGCTGCCTGGCTGCGCTGGCTGGGAGCGTGACTTGGGAAACGCAGTGGGTGGGGAAAATAATCCCGGCTTGCCTTTTTGCGCCGCTCGGCTGACATGGTGTGATGCAAGCACTTATCGTTATTTGGTTTCACTGGGTGAATCAGTGGGGTTATCTCGGCATCATTCTTTTGATGGCGATGGAAAGCTCCATTTTCCCGGTGCCCAGCGAAGTGGTTATTCCGCCCGCCGCATTTCTCATTGCCCAAGGGAAAATGAGTTTCTGGGGAGTCGTGCTGGCCGGGACCGTGGGGTCGTATCTCGGCTCTGTCATCACCTATTGGATCGCCCGTTGGCTGGGACGCGCCGTAGTGGTCCGCTGGGGAAAATATTTTTTCGTGAGCGAACACAAACTCGAAAGGGCCGAACACTGGATGCACCGGTACGAGGCGGGCGGCATCTTCTTCGCGCGGCTGCTCCCGGTGATCCGCCATCTCATCTCCATCCCGGCGGGCATCGTCCGCATGGGATTCGGCATGTTCTCTTTAATGACGGTCATTGGCTCGTTTCTGTGGTGCGTGGTGCTTGCCTGGCTGGGAGCCGAAGCCCAGCGCGTGCAGCCCAACCTGATCAACGATCCCCAGGGGCTGATCCTGTTCATTAAACACCAGTCCCACTGGATCGTTCTCGGCATCGCCGCGCTGGCCGTCCTGTATTTCGTGATGCTGAAGCTCACCGCCAAGCCCGAAAATCCCACTCCCTGCGCCGAACCGGTCGAGTAGAACTGGGGCGGTCCCTCGTGCAACGCGCTTGATCAGAAGCCGATTGCCCCCTACTATCAGAGTTTCCTATGACCACGCCGACCGATACCCCTTCCACTCCTGACGCCCCACTCATGACCGGTGCGGAGATTCTCGTCAAATGCCTCGAACGCGAGGGCGTGGACACCATTTTTGCGTATCCGGGCGGCGCGAGCATGCCGATTCACCAGGCGCTCACCCGCAGCACGCAGATTCGCACGATTCTCCCGCGGCACGAACAGGGCGGTGCGTTCGCGGCGGAAGGGTATGCGCGCGTGACGGGCCGCGCGGGCGTAGTGATGTCCACTTCCGGACCCGGCGGAACGAATCTGATCACCGGCATCGCCGATGCCTATCTGGACAGCGTGCCGCTGATCGCCATCACCGGGCAGGTGGCCAGTCCGCTCATCGGCAAGGGAGCTTTCCAGGAAACCGACATGTTCGGCATGAGTCTGCCGGTGGTGAAACACAATTATCTGGTGCTCGATATCGCGGATATCCCGCGCGTCATCAAAGAGGCGTTTCACATCGCCCAGACCGGGCGGCCCGGCCCGGTGCTCATCGACATGCCCAAAAATGTGCAGGAAGCCAAGGCTTCTCCGGTGTTTCCCACGACCATCGATCTCCCGGGCTACAACCCGCTCCCGAAAGCAAAGGACGCCGCGCTCCAAAAAATGCTCGACCTGATCGCGGGCGCCAAACAGCCGATGATCTACTGCGGCGGGGGGATTATTTCCGGCGAAGCCTCGGGCGAACTGCTGGAATTTGTCGAACGCACGGGCATCCCGGTAGCCACCACACTCATGGGCGTGGGCGGATTTCCCGAAGACCACCCGCTGGCGCTCAAATGGCTGGGGATGCACGGGACGGTTTATGCCAACAACGCCGTCAACGAAGCCGACGTGGTGCTGGCGATCAGCGTTCGGTTTGACGACCGGGTGACGAGCAAGGTGGAGCGTTTTTGCGAGCACGCCACCATCGTCCACCTGGATATTGACGCCTCGGAAATCAACAAAAACAAGCCGGTGCAGCTCGCGATCCAGAGTGATGTGAAGTATGCCCTGGGGCGGCTCAACTGCCTGCTGGAAGCGGCGGGAAAAAAGCGCGCAGCAGCCCCCGTTGCCTACCCGGAATGGTATGCCAAAATCGAGGCCTGGAAGCAGAAGTATCCCCTCGCCTTCCGCGACACCGGAGAGATCATCCAGCAGCAATACGTGGTCTCGCTGCTTTGCGAAATGACCAAGGGCGAGGCGATCATCACCACCGGTGTCGGCCAGCACCAAATGTGGGCCGGGCAGTTCTATAATTTCCGCAAACCGCGCACGTTCCTCACCTCTGCGGGGCTCGGCACGATGGGTTTTGGCTATCCCGCCGCGCTCGGGGCGAAGGTCGCCCGGCCGGAAATGGAAGTGATCGACATCGACGGCGATGGCTCTTTTCTCATGAATGTTCAGGAGCTCGCCATGGCGCACATCGAAGGGATCGCCGCCAAGGCGATCATCCTCAACAACCAGCACCTCGGCATGGTGGTGCAATGGGAGGACCTGAAATATGGCAGCAACCGCGCCCATACTTTCCTCGGCGATCCGAAGGATTTGGATCGGATTTACCCCAACTACGTGGACATCTGCCACGGTTTCGGCGTGAAGTGCGAGCGGGTTCTGCACAAGAAAGACCTGCGCGCCGCCATCCAGCGGATGCTCGACGCCAAGGAAACCTACGTGCTCGACGTGATGGTCCCCTACACCGAGCACGTCCTGCCGATGATCCCCGGCGGCATGAGCTACAAGGACGTCATCACCGACCAAACAAACTCCAAGCTCAGCGCACAGCAGGGAGCGCAGTTACCGACTGCGCTTTGATC
>CAIYQA010000133.1 GCA_903928175.1 uncultured Spartobacteria bacterium
CGCAACTCGACTCGCAACTCCGCTCGCAACTCGACTCGCAACTCAGTTCGCAACTCTACTCGCAACTCAGCTCGCAACTCAGCTCGCAACTCAAGGAAACGCGATTTTTGAGAAACCGCTGGGGTGCCCAGCACTGGTGTTCGTGGGAAGCATTTTATCTTTTCGCCCATGAGATTGGCGTTAAATACAAAGATGACGATCTAAAACTGTTAAATGCTTGGGGGACAATTTCTCAGAATACTTGTTGGTGGGCACCTTGGGAGGGAATTTGCATTATGTCAGACCGCCCTCGTTTTATTTCCTTTGACGACCAAAGAAGGCTGCATAATGAGACACGAAAAGCAGTTGAATTTAGCGATGGGTGGGGCGTTAGCTCATGGCACGGAACATCTATTCCAGATGAATGGATTTCAGATCCAAAATCGCTTACACCTGAGATTGCCTTGAAATGGGTGAATGTTGAGCAACGGCGCGCTGCTTGTGAAAAATTGGGTTGGGTCAACGTCCTTGAACACCCAAGTCTGCATCCCAAGATAATCGACAAGGACGAACCCCATATAGGAACTCTTATTCAGGTTGACCTTCCGGATGCCCCAGCGCAATGGTTTCTTAAATATCAGTGTGGAACAAATCGCTGGTTTGCCGAATCCGTAAATGATAAAACTTTTGATACGGCTTTAAAGGCGAATGCCGGGGGCAACGGATGGCGTCCCGGATTTGGTGAACCAGATAACTACATACCCATCGTTCGGACCTAACCAGAAAAGGAGATTGTTTATGAAAACTCTACATGTAACAGAAGAAATGCTTTCCAGCGGCAAGCCTATCGCCCAAGGGGAAGTTTTGATATGGGCGAAAAAATACGCGCCGAAAGCTGTTTTAGATGGTTTGGCAAAACTGAAGAATTTAGCCGAGATGCCTATCGAAAAGGGTGGCTTTATTCTCGGTCACAGCGAAAGCGGCCACGATCATGTCCTCGAACCTGTCGCGAAGAACATTCTAATTTCCAAAGCCGCCCAAGCCCTGATCGACAGCGCCAACGATACCTTCGTTGACCTGAAAATCTTTCAGGAATGCGCTCTGGTTCACAAACGAGAAGCTGATCAGCATGCCGCCATTATCCTTCCGCCCGGCGAGTACATTCGTGGCATCCGTGAAGAACAATCCGTAGCTGGCTGGGTAAGGGTTTCAGATTAAGAGAAGCCCTACCGCCACGCACAGCAACGCAAAGGCATAGCAAATCTCAGGGGTCAGCCAAGGCTCAGGGGGTAGGGGTTTAAGATAAGATTTCATGTCTTAAAGAAAGATTGGTTTCCGATTACGGCTGTGGGGGTAAGTCCTTCAGCCCACGACGGAGGCTCTGGCATAGAGTTAGCGTAATATGAAGTTGCACCTCCAGTAATATCAGGGAGATTTCCAGCCATAGATTCTGAAGCGATAGATATTGCATCGGCATACTGTGGGTCATCTTGTGTAACCGCCAGTAGCTTGGCTCTATTTGGGTCGCCTGACAGCCAACAGGAGAACTGGAAAGAAGCGAGGCATACCGTCCGAAATGTCGAGCCCCACCAGTAAATTCCTGAATTGACACGATTTTGGATAACGTTGCAGACGGCTTGCATTCCTTCATGACCTTCCCCCCGCGCTTCACCCCATAAGGTCTTTGCAACTATCTCTTGATCCGAAAAGCCATCCGTATCGGTTTCAAATTCTAGGCCCCACATCTACGCCGCTCTTGGTTTAAACAGACCAGCCACAAACTTGGCCTCCTGCATACGAGCAAAGAGCCGTGCGCGGTCCATGCGTCGAGGGGCCAGTTGCAAGGCTTTGCCGTAGAACATCGCCGCTTTTTTATAATCATGCTGTGTGGGAGAAAGGGCTTGCTCGGCCAGACTTTCACAGATTCTTGCTCTAACAGCGTTCCATTGTCTTTTACTCATGGACTTGCTCCTCTGAAGGGTTTTTCTTTGGGCCTAATGTATTGTTTTTCCAATCTGCGTTCGATCAGATGCAAAGCG
>CAIYQA010000134.1 GCA_903928175.1 uncultured Spartobacteria bacterium
AGGTAGTAGTGGGACTGGAATTGGATGCGGGCCGTTCCAGTGGACTCGATGCCGCATTCGTAGCTGGATTGCTTGTCGTGGCCGGGCTTGGCCGGGGAAAACAAGCGCGCCCAGAGCCAGGCAATGGCGAGAGGCATCAACGGAAAAAGGATCGCGATGGCCAGAAAGATCGTCAGGAGCAGGTAATCGTAGGACATGGCAGGAAAATGAAATTAACGCGGCGCGGCGGCTTTGGCGGAGATTTTTGTGGCGTTCTTGATTGCCGATTGGATGGGCTCCAAAAGCGCGCCGGGATAAAGGCCGAGGGCGAACACCGCGAAAGCGAGCAGTCCAACAAACGTCGAGGTGGCGCAGCGCGGGCTGGGCGGCACGGGTTCGGCGGCAGACGGGATGACGAAGACGTGCTTGAGGATGATCAAGTAATAATAAAGCGAGACGGCGTTGAAGGCGACGGCCACGATGATGAGCCAGAGCAGGCCGAGGTTGCCGTCGTAGATCGAACTGACCGAACCGAGCGCGCCCGCAAAGAGATAGAATTTGCCGAAGAATCCCGCCAGCGGCGGGATGCCCGCCAGGGAGATCATGAACACGCCCATGCAAAGGGCGAGACCGGGAGCGCTTTGGTGCAGGCCTTGGAAATGGTGCAGTTGCGAGCCGCCCCGGCGCTGTTCCACCAGCGAGACGACGCCGAACGCGCCGAGCGTGGTGAGCGCATAGACGATGACGTAAAAAATGACCGAGGCGACGCCGGTTTTCCCTGCCGCCATGAGGCCCAGGAGCATGTAGCCGGATTGCGCGATGGCGGAGTAGGCGAGGATGCGCTTGACGTTGGACTGGCTCAGCGCGGCGAGGTTTCCCACGACCACCGAAAGTGCGCCGACGATTCCCAAGACGGGGAGCCAGCCGGGCTGCATCAATCCCCACGCCGCGCTGCCGCTGGCCTTGGCAAACCCAAAGGTGAGGAGCTTTGCCAGGATGAGGAACCCGGCGACTTTGGAGCCGGAGGCAATGAGCGCCGCCGACGGAGTGGGCGCCCCTTCATAAACATCCGGCGCCCAGAGATGGAACGGAACGGCGGCGACTTTGAACCCGAAGCCAACCATCGCCATGACAACCCCCGCCAGCAAGAGCGGATCGAGCAAAGTGGCGCGCGGCGTTTGCGCGAGGTCCGCAATGGAAGTGGAGCCGGTGACGCCGTAGATGAGGCTCAGGCCGAAAAGCAGGAACGCCGCCGAGACGCCGCCCACGAGGAAATATTTCAACGCGGCTTCGGCGGAGGCGCTGCTGCGCTTCATGTACCCGGTGAGGACGTAGAGCGGGATGCTGGTCATCTCCAGGCCGATGAAGATCATCAAGAGATCTTCGGTGCCCGCGAGCAGCATCATGCCGATCGTGGAGAAGAGGATCAGGCCGAGGTATTCTGCGAAATGTTCGCGCACGGCGGACCCGGCGGCAAAGATCGCGGTGATGAGGCTCAGGCCAATGAGGGCGAACTTGACGAGCCGCGTCAATGGATCGAGCACGACCATGCCGTGGGCGATGTTGGCGTTCTGCGGGTAGAGCACGAGCAGGGCTCCGGCGGCGAGCCCGCCAAGCAGGGTCAGACTCAGAAGCAAGCCACGCTTTGGGGCGAGGCTCTGGAAGAGTCCCGCGATGAGAACGACAAGGGCGGTTTCGGCGAGGACCGATTCCGGGGCGAGGAATTTGAGAAGCAGTGCGCCGGTGTTCATTTCGCCACCCCCTGGATCAAATGATGCATAAGTGATTGCGGACTTTCAAAGCTGCGCAGGATCGGGGTTAAAAGGATTTTGGGGAACAGCCCGACGCCCAGCGTTGCGAGCATGAGGAGGAGAGCGCCGAGCCGCTCGGGCAGGGTGATCGGCTCGAACACGTGCGGCGCAGGATCGGGCGAAGCGGTTGCGGCGGCATGCGCCGGGAAGAAGGTCCGTTGCAGGGCGCGCAGGGTGAAGGCAACGGTGATCACGACACCGAGCGCCGCAAAAATGAGGAACACGGGGAAGGCTTTCCACGCACCGAGAAGGATCGAGATTTCCGCAATGAAGCCGCTGAAACCGGGCAACCCCATCGAGGCAACGGATGCGACGACGAAGGTGAACGCGGCGAACGGCATCGCTTTGGCGAGGTTCATGGGCCCCAGCAGGGCGATCTCGCGGGTGTGCGTGCGGTCGTAGATCATGCGCCCCACGACGGCGAACAAAAGGCCGCCG
>CAIYQA010000135.1 GCA_903928175.1 uncultured Spartobacteria bacterium
ACTTCCAACGGGTTCGGCCCAAAAGAAGGAGACGGCCAAACACGACAAGGCGATTGCCAGCAACCCAGGGCCAAGCCCGCCGTAAAGCGTTGCAATAATAATAAAGGGGTAGAAGACCAGATAAATCCGAAATTCCCCGTGCAAAAAATCTTCCTCATCCACCAGGAGGGCCACAAC
This sequence comes from uncultured Spartobacteria bacterium, assembly GCA_903928175.1. Classification (GTDB taxonomy): domain Bacteria; phylum Verrucomicrobiota; class Verrucomicrobiia; order Chthoniobacterales; family Chthoniobacteraceae; genus UBA695. The sequence continues at coordinate 178 of CAIYQA010000135.1, forward strand.
AACAGCCAAGATTGCCGCTCCATAGCGGATCCAGGTGGAGCCTCCGTTCACCAGCCACAAATCCAACCGATTTGCCCCCGGTGATCGTTTAAGCCAGGCTTTAGCGTCTGGCTGCTGCCGCTCTCCACCCTCTTGGTGCGAAATGTCACCCTGATGCTTTGCGTCCATGCTCCGCTTAGAATCGCGGCCCGCTCTCCATCTGGTTGAACAACCCCATCAAATCTGCACAACCGAAAAAAGCTAGGCTGCCATAACCCGCTGGATGGCAGTGCGCAGGACATTGAAATTCACAGGTTTAATAATGTGCTCGCTAAAGCCAGCGGCCCGGCTCATGCGAAGGTCGTCATCTGCCCCGAAGCCGCTCAAGGCGATGCCAGGAAGTCCATACAGCGCTTTGATCTGCCGCATGAGATCCAACCCGCTGCCGTCGGGAAGCCCCAGATCGCTGATCACAATGTCAAACCGCCCCCTCGCGGACAGTTCCAAGCCCTTTCTAACGCAATCTGCTGTGGTGACTTCATAACCATGGCGCTGAAGAAGTTTGGAGAGGATTTGCCGCGTATCGGCATCATCCTCGACCAAAAGGATTCGCGGCAGTTTCTCGTTGCCCGACTCGGGAGTGACGGGAACTGCCGATTGCTCTGGCGCGGCGGCAATAGCAGTCAATTCTACGGTAAAAGTTGCCCCTTTGTCTTTGCCTTCGCTAAAGGCGGTGACAGTGCCGTGGTGCATGTCCACCACAGCCTTGGCGATGCTCAAACCCAGCCCGAGACCACCAAAACGCCGGGTTCTGGTTTGTTCACCCTGCTCAAAGGCGTTAAATATTCGGGGGATGACCTCCGGCTCGATACCCACGCCTGTGTCGGTGATTTGTATCCTCACCTTTTCTTCGACATTGCTTGTGCGAAGGCTGATCCTGCCCTGCCCAGGGGTGAACTTCACGGCGTTCCTTAACAAGTTCCAAAACACTTGGCGCAAACGCACCGGATCTGCTCTGACGTAGTGCTGTTCTGCTCCCATATCGACGGAGACCTGGATTTCCTTAGCTTCAAGGTCTCCGCGACAGATTTCCAAGGCACTCTGCAAGCAGGAATGGGCATCCACTGAGGCAAGATGCAGGACGAGCTTTCCGCTGCTGATCCTTGTCACATCCAGCAAATCATCGATCAGCTTCGCTTCCAGTTCCACATTGCGGCGGATCATGGCCATGTCCATTCGCACTTCAGGGGGGAGATATTCCTGCGCCTCCATCTCGGTCACGGTCACCAGAACAGGAGTCAGCGGAGTTCGCAACTCATGGCTGAGCGAGGCGAGGAAATCATCCTTGGCGCGGTTGGCTCCCTCTGCGGTAACTTTTGCTCGCTCCGTCCGCTTTTGCTCGGTGATGTTCTCTGCCAGACCAAGGACGCAGAGGGGTTCGCCCGTCGGCGTTCTGGAAAAAACCGTGTCCCGGCATATCCAAAATGTTTCGGCGTCGTCGTGCTTAAACGTGTATTCCGTCTCGATAAATACGCCGTCTTTCACGCCTATCAAACGCTTGCGAGCCCCCTTGAAAATCACGTCGAAGTCGGGC
>CAIYQA010000136.1 GCA_903928175.1 uncultured Spartobacteria bacterium
CGAATACGCCAGAGACCGGATTCGAGAGGGCGATAGAACCCTGGTTGAATTCGCAAATATCTTTCACCACCGCATACTGTCTCTCTTCTTTCGCTCCTGGGCCGTCCACCAGAAGGCGGTTGATTTTGATAATCCAGAGGATCAGAGGTTTCGCAAATATCTTGGAAGTCTGATAGGCCTCGGACTGCCATCGTTGCAGGATCGGGATGAAATTGCGGATAATGCGAAACTTTATTTTTCCGGTCGGCTCGCCCCCCATAATCGCAACGCGGAAGGATTGGCGGCCATTCTCGCTGAATACTTTGGCATCCGGGCTGAGATTGAGAGTTTTTCCGGGCGTTGGTTGCGTTTGCCGGAAACGGATACGTGCCGACTTGGAGAGTCTCCGTCCACCGGGTTGCTTGGGCAGACTGTGATTGTTGGCTCCAGAATTTGGGAGTGTCAGACAAAGTTCAGGGTACGCCTGGGGCCGATGCGCCTGACTGACCTGCAGCAGTTGTTGCCTAATAGTGATTCCTTCAAGCGTCTGAAGACCTGGGTCTGGAACTATACCGGCCAGGAGTTGGAGTGGGATGTTCAGATGGTTCTGCTTGCTTGCGAAGTCCCCACAACACAACTTGGGAGCGGCGGCTTCCTGGGATGGACGACCTGGCTCTCCACGCGCCAACCGGATCAAGATGTGGAGGATGTGATTTTCAACCCAAGCCTTAATTAAAACCTATGAGTGATATTAGACGTTCTAACCTGTTTGGCAAACTCGACGGACTGGCGTTCAAAGCCATTGAAGGTGCCACCACCTTTTGCAAGATGCGGGGAAATCCGTATGTGGAACTTGTCCACTGGATCCACCAGCTCTTTCAGGCGCAAGATTCGGACTTGAAACGAATCTGCGCCCATTACGCCCTCGATGCCGGTCGCTTGGCGACGGATCTGGTGACGGCTCTCGACCAGTTGCCCCGTGGCGCCACATCCATCTCGGATTTCTCGCCCCATCTCGAAGAAGCCGTCGAGCGCTCCTGGGTTTATGCGACGCTGATGTTTGGCGAATCGAAGATTCGCTCAGGTCATCTCATCTTTGGAATCCTCAAAACCTCCGGTTTGCGCAATGTCGCGGTGTCGATTTCACGCGAGTTCTCCAAGATCAAGTTGGAGGAGCTTGCAGAGAACTTTCACAAACTCGTCGACGGTTCTCCAGAGGCAGGCTCGCCCGCCTCGGATGGTTCCGCCATGGATCAAGGGGAAAACGGAGTCGCCGAGTCCGGGGCGATCCAGGGAGGCAAGCAGGAAGCGCTCTCCAAGTATTCCGTCGATCTTACCGACAAGGCGCGAAAGGGCGAACTCGATCCTATCGTCGGACGTGACGAGGAGATTCGTCAAATCGTAGATATTTTGATGCGGCGTCGGCAGAACAACCCGATTTTAACTGGTGAGGCCGGAGTTGGCAAAACCGCAGTTGTGGAAGGATTTGCGCTCCGTGTGGCTTCGGGGGATGTCCCCCCTGCCCTGCGCGATGTGAGCGTTCGCACTCTTGATCTTGGCCTTCTCCAAGCCGGAGCCAGCATGAAGGGTGAGTTTGAGAACCGCCTCAAGACCGTGATCGAGGAAGTCCAGGCTTCGCCCAAGCCCATCATCCTGTTTATTGATGAAGCCCACACCCTGATCGGGGCTGGAGGACAGGCGGGGCAAGGAGACGCGGCAAACCTCCTTAAACCAGCCTTGGCACGCGGCACCCTCCGTACCATCGCCGCCACCACCTGGGCCGAGTATAAAAAGTATTTCGAGAAAGACCCCGCCCTCACCCGGCGCTTCCAAGTCATCAAAGTCGAAGAACCCGACGAGCAGAAAGCTGTGCTTATGGTTCGGGGACTCGTTCCCGTTTTGGAGAAACACCATCGCGTGCAACTCCTCGATGAAGGCGTGGAAGCGGCCGTGAAACTCTCTCACCGCTACATTCCGTCCCGCCAACTTCCTGACAAGGCGGTCAGCCTTATTGACACGGCCTGCGCCCGCGTGGCCATCAGCCAGCACGCCACGCCGCCGCAGGTGGAGGATTCCACCCGGCGCATTGAAGCCCTCACCACCGAACTCGACATCGTGGATCGTGAAGCCGCCATCGGTTTGGATCATGATGTTCGACGTACGGAGATCGTTGCCAAACTTGATGCTGAACGGGCGCGTTTGGCTGAACTGGAAGCAGCTTGGAAGCAAGAAAAGGAGATCGTCGATAAGATGCTGGAACTGCGGGCTCAACTCCGCGA
>CAIYQA010000137.1 GCA_903928175.1 uncultured Spartobacteria bacterium
CAGCCTCCGCGCCGACGCCTTGAGCACCGATGCGATGATCAGCCTGCCGGGGCTCAAAGCCGAGTACCCCCACATCACCACGATGGGCAACCTGAGCACGTTTGCCCTCCAGTGGAGCAGCCCGGAGAAGATTGCCACCATGGCGCGCAACCTCGTCGCGGACGGCATTGACATCATCTCGCCCGCGTGCGGGTTGAGCACCTCCACGCAATTGGAAAGCATCCGTGCGATGACGGACACCGTCAAAGCCACCACCCCCGCACAAACTGCGTGAGCCAGGTCGCCTTTCCCCATTTTGGAGTCACCGTGGAGGTTGAGCCCGGCGCGTCGTTGCTGGAGGCGATCCGCCGCGCAGGCGTGCCGATTGCGTCTCCCTGCGACGGCGCAGGCACCTGCGGTAAATGCCGGGTCCAAGTTGGCCGGGAGCATGGGCTCCATGAGAGTTCTCACGATTTCCTAACCGATGCGGAACGGCAAACCGGGTTTGTCGTAGCCTGCCAGTCCATCGTTCACAGTGATGTGCGTGTGGAGACAAAACCGGCTGCGGAAGCTGAGGGATTGCGAATTCTCAGCGACGGCCACGAGGTCGTTGTGGAGATTGATCCGTGGATCCAAAAACAATTCCTCCCCGCGACCGATTCCACCAAAATCCTGGCGGGAAGCAGTGTGATTGGCTCCGAAACCGGCGATACCACCGGGCATCTTTACGGGCTCGCCGTTGACATTGGCACGACGACACTTGTCACGGCGCTTGTGGATTTGCGCAACGGGCGGCAAATCGCCACGACTTCGAGCCTGAATCCCCAGGCACGCCATGCGCAGGATGTGCTTTCGCGCATTAAAATCGGCTCCCGATCCGAGGGGATGGCCATGATGCAGGGGGAATTGATCGAGGAACTGAACCGCCACGCTGCCGAAGTTGCCGCCGAAGCGGGAATCGATGCGCGTCACATTTATGAAGCGATCTTCAGCGGCAACACGACGATGCTCTACCTGTCCGTTGGGACTGATCCGGTTTCGCTCGGGAAATATCCCTACACGCTGACGCGACAAGGTGGGGAGCACGTTCGCGCGGCAGACATTGGTTTGAGCATTTCGCCCCACGGCCTCGTCTACTTGCCGCCGGTGATGTCGGCCTACGTGGGCGCGGACATTTCCTCGGGAATTTTGGCCTGCCGATTGCCGGAGGAGAAAGGCGTTGTGCTGTTTGTGGACATCGGCACCAACGGCGAGATGGTGCTGGGCGTGAACGGGAAACTGACCGCCACTTCCACCGCCGCCGGGCCCGCCTTTGAGGGGATGAACATTACCTGCGGCATGCGGGCCGGACACGGCGCGGTGGAGCGCGTGGCGCTCGGAGAGAATGGCGTGGAAACGCGCACCATCAGCGACGCGGAGCCGGTTGGCCTTTGCGGCAGCGGGCTGCTGGATGTGGTCGGCGAGTTGGCGGCCCACGGCGGCGTCGATCAAAACGGGCGTTTCCAATACAACGGCAACTCGCCTGACAAGCCTTGGA
>CAIYQA010000138.1 GCA_903928175.1 uncultured Spartobacteria bacterium
CGAACGCCAGGACATCGAGGCTTATATTTATCAGAAATATGGGGTTGGCACGCAGCCGCTTACAGCTGCACCAACAATGAGCGTTCCGACAGGAACGTATGCGAGCGGCCAGACTGTGACGTTAAGCGGACCAGTCGGTTCAACGGTTTATTATACTACAGACGGGAGCACGCCTACGACAAGTTCAGCGGCTTACACTGGGCCGATCACGGTAGCGACGACAATGACAATCAAAGCGATTGCTACGAAGCCGGGATACGCGGCCAGCAATCCGACGAGCATGACAATAACAATCGACCCTTCCAGTGCTGCTGTTACGCGGAATGGTTTGCAATTATGGTTGCGGGGGGATGTTGGAGCAATAGTGAGTGGGTCGTCAGTGAGTCAATGGTCAGATCAGTCAGGAAATGGAAATAACGTCACCCAAACAACTTCGTCCTATCAGCCGACGTACCAAACGAATGTGATCGGAGGGATGCCCGTATTACGGTTCAATGGAAGCAGCCAGTATCTGACTGGTACAACTAGCGCAGGTTTGAAGGGGACTAACGTGACTATGATCGCCGTGTACCGGCAAATGGCGGCGTCTGGAAATTATCCCAGATTGATTAGCCAGCCATATTTTTCAAGTGGTTGGAACGCACCTTATGTTTCGTGGGAATTATGCACTAATGATACCACGGGAGTTTTGTCGGATATTTCAGTGAACGGAGCGTATTCCCCGAACACGGTGAATACACAAACACCATTGAATACCCCTTATATCCTCGAAGGAATATATAATGGTTCGGTTCATCAGATGTACCTAAATGGATGCTTGATGAAAAGCAGCTCGCTTAGCGGACCAATTACATATGGAAATGCAACCAATTTTTATATTGGAAACACTAGTATGGGCAGCTTTCTAAATGGCGACATCGCTGAATTGCTTGTTTATAATCATGCATTGAACGATAATGAACGTCTGGCCCTTGAATCCTATCTTTTCGAGAAATATTATTCAGGTGATATTCTCGCGTTTCCAAACCAAATTTGGTGGTATTATCGAAACAATGCTTTATTGCAGTATAGTTCATATATTGTTCCTGTCGACTCTGAACAGGGGATAATGCCTGCTGCAACTGGCACTGCATGCCCTTTACAATTTTTAACGAGCGCTGGATATCAAAAGTTCCAACCAACATTGACGGGAACGATAAATGGTTCATGGCCTTTGGGAACACCATGGTTTTTACAGATCGCGTCGAACACGGTATGCCACATTTCGGGAACGGATACAGCAGGGCAACCGGTCTATTCGCAGAGTTTTTCAAACCCCGTAGTGGGGTTTGGTAGTCAAGCAGGAGGAAGCTCGCTCTACACGGGCCAAAGTTATTCCATTGGAATGGTTTCAGGAGGTCAGAACCTAGGGGTGTCTGGAACCACGCAGGATTTCAAAGTGGATGTCTATGCAAAGTCGAGTTTTACCAGCGGGACTCTGGTAATGCCAATCAGCACACAGGAAATTCATCTGCCGCGCCCAGGGGAAGTGAGTTGGGAAACATTTGCACAGAATGGATATCAGCAAACGCTGAACGTCACAGGCACTTCTGGCAGCGAGGTACTCAATGCCTCTGTTATGATTCAATACGCAAGTTCCGGTTTTGGGTTGAACGGCGTAAGCGCAAATTATCCTTTGTTGGTAACTGTCAATTCCAACTCAGCTGCATTTTATATCAGAATCAGCGTTAAGGGAGCCATCCAAAACGGCACTCGTTGGGATTGGATGGCGGTGACTGATCCGACTCACGCCGCAACGACGGGGGATTATTCTTTAGGCTTCACCATGGATTTTACTGAGCGGCAGCCTTGGCAATCGACATATCTCGACCGCCCGAGCTTTGCTGGAACCCCGCTGCCGTCGGACTACCAAGGGATGTCGCTGGATGATTTGTTAAAAATCACGCCTACAGTGAGTGGCACGGATTCGTTGCAGCCATTCACGATGACATCTGGGAGTCTCACGACGATAACAGCATCGGGGAGTTCAACCTGCCTCCAAACAGGAACGAGCGTGTCAACTGTTACCAGCCCAGAGTTGGTGAGCAATCCGATTCTCGACAATTTTGTGACATCCATGGGGAATGACCCCATGGCATTGGCTAACTATGTCCAGAACGAAATCGAACTGACTGATGCTTTGGCTTTGCCCAACAAAATGACAAGTGGCACGCTAAGCGTTGCAGATCAATCCATCAATTTTGGCGGTGTAAACCGTGGCGCTCTGGGAGTGTTGCTGGAAGGTCAAGGTTCGCCTGTGGAACAGTGCGGGTTGCTGGTTTATTTATTGCGGAAAGCCGGGGTGCCGTGCGGCTACGTTTTTGGCCCTGTTGACCAGCTGAAAATGCTGGATAGCCAGATGAGCAAAATGCTTCGGATGCAATTGAGCGGGGCTCAAGATTTCGGCGTAACGGCACCATCCAGCGGGCCCGCGCTAATTTCCGTGAACTATCCTTGGGTGGCGGCGTATATTAACGGGCAATGGGTGCATCTTTTCCCGTGGATCAAAGACACCGTGGTGGAAGAGGGATACGACTTGTATGACTACATGCCGCAGGGTTACAAGACCGGTGCCGAATGGGTCAGGAAATATCTCTATAACGATCCAAACATTCGTACCCCTGACACGGAGTCGTATGACAATCCGGGGGTGTTGTTCCCGGCATTTATTCAGAAGAGCCTTCCATCGAACCTGTCAATTGATGACATCGGCGTGACGGCTTACAACCGGCGCCATTATTATACGAACTGGAGCGAATTTCCACGCCCATGGCAGAGACCTGCGGTTAGCGGCACCGCCAACCTCTACACGGACCTCATGTCCTATAGCAAGGCGGCGTTTGGTAATACCGACAAGCTGTTCGACACGGTTACCGTTAAAGCCAGCAGCAACAATAACCCCGGCAAGCAAATTGGTCCGTTCACCCTGTATGCAGCACTGTTGAATGATCGGCGATTTTTGTTGTATCACGCCCCCATTGGGAGCGGAACCTCTTCAGGGACCTGGAGTAATTTTGCCATGATTCTCTCGATGGAGCCTTCCGGCCCCATTGGGACAGGAACTGCAGCATTTACGAGCAGTGGCGGCGACACTTATCTATTGAATAAACAGTTTGCTTATGTGCCGCTAGACGGCTCTGATGACAATTTGACTTTAACTCTTGATTACGCCCGCCACAGGGCTGTAACCACCGGCACTGGGCCATTCCTTGGCATTGTAGATGGGTCTCCTACGCAAGACGTGCGTCCGTTACGAAAAGGCGACACGGCGGCGATCTGCCTGAACTTTGGACGAGTCACTCACTGGATGCTGGAGGTGCAGGAGGAACAGTTCTGGAAGATGCAGCAGCAACTGCTTGCGGATACGTCCGCATTGGTAGACATCGAAATGGCGCAAGGTTTGCCGGCCTATTTGATGGGCATGAGCTACTATTATCGAGAAGGCGGATTCATCACCCAGTATGAGAATCTGACCAAGATGCAGATTGTTTCGACAGTGGCTCAAGGACTGGCGAAATTAAGTCCGTTACGGGATGCAACCTCAGGTTTGCCAAAACTGAGTAATGGATCCTTGGATCTTCGTTACCCAAACGTGGACATGATGCATAATGAAGTTGTATGGGCTGGCAACGCGACCGTTCATCCAGATTCTGGGAATGCCAATAGCGTAAGTTGGGAGAATTTTCAGCCTGTGTTCATCGCGGCGTCCTCCGCGCAGGAGCACCTGACGATCCAGCAGTTTTTTCAGAGCAACAACGAGGATGCCATTTCAACGGTAAAACTTCTAGATATCGCGCGGGGGATTACCTTAAGTGGGACGACCTATACATCAGGCACTCAAACTGTTGTTGTGAGCGGTACGGGTATTACAGTCAAATCTGGAACCACTGTATTGTGTGTCACAGGAACTGGTGGCATGATTGAGCTAAACAGCATCAATTATCAGGCATTGGGACAATTGCAAATAACCGGCACCCAAAACGGCTCAGTAACAAGTCAGGCTCTTAGTGCATGGTCGCCGAGTCTTTGGACCTCTGTCACAAACGCATTTACAGGCAATGATGCGAGTTTCCACAGAGTGTATATTACTGCAGGACCTGTTGCAGGAGCGAATCTGGTGACGACCAGCGGAACCCAATCTGGTTATTATGGCATGGGCGCATTGATTTATGGAACATATGATGCGGCTGCCCTGATTTCTGGGAATATGAACGGAGGTTGGGGAAGTTCATTTAATACCTCATACCCGGCCTCACGAGGCGAGGTTATATCCACAAACATTTTTGATTCTTTTGCTTCTGAAAACATCGCCGGCCCTTCGCTGAGCTTCAACACCGGTGCGTTTAGTAATTTGTATGCTCCTCAAACGACGCCGGTGACCACATTTGCCAATTATGCCACTCAGTGGAGCAATTCAACGGCGGCCCTGAATCCTGACCCTGTTAGTCAATGGGGATATTTGTATAGCGATACCCTTTTGAATCTTTCGTCCGTCGGCACTCCTACATCAAACGCGCAGTGGGCGAGTAAAATCCAAAGCTTCACCGATGTTGCGCCAATGCAGCCGACAACTCGCAACTGGAGTCAAACCATTTCAGACCCTGTGAACTGTGTAAACGGTGAGTTTTATGAGGACTCGGTGGATATGCGGCTGAACGGGCCAATGCCGCTGGAGGTTCGTCGCAATTACGGCAGTCAAAACCCTTATAGCGGGGCATTCGGATACGGCTGGAAAATGTCCATGGTGCCATATTTGGTGCTTTCGGCAACTAATGCCGGCAAGAGCTTGATTTATGCAGCAGAGATGGACGGTTCTGTTCTCGTCTACAGCAGCACCAACGGAACCACTTGGACACCGTCAGCCTTGGATAATCCACAATACACGAACGGCACCGCCGACAACCCCGGTACGTTAGCCAACTTACTCAACAACCGCATCGATTTGACAACTAGTGGGACAAACACCATTTACACACTCACCGGTGTTGATGGCGGCGTGCGCACGTTCCAGGTGCAATCATACCCCACCTCGGGAACCAACGGCCTGACCCGGCAGCGGCCCTACTTGCAAAAATGGCAGGACAACCGGGGCAATTATTTCACGTTTACCTTTGGAAATGATCCCAGCGCCGTTGATTACGGGGAATTGACGCGCATTGTTTCCAGCAACGGAAACTACGCTGGGTTCATGTATGACATCTACGGACATGTCACCCAGGCTTATACCGGGGATGGCAGTTGGACCTATTACCAGTATGACGAATTTGGCGACTTGACGCAGGTGACGCTGCCTGACGCTTCGATTGTCCGTTACAGTTACAGGCATCAGAAAAATGCGAATGGTCAGGGCTACTATTCCGAGCATCTGCTCACGCAGGAGAGCAAGCCGAACGGGCGCATGCTGAAAAATGATTACGACAACTTCGGCTTCCGCCGCGTGTTGGCGCAATACTCGACTGTGCAGCAGGGCAGTGCGCAGCCGGTGCGCAATGCCACCTTCAGCTACAATATCACTGGCATTACCAGCGGCAGTTCCATCCCGCTTTTGGGTGCGGTAACATTGACCTCTGGCACTACGGTGACTTCCGGCACGTCGTTTACGACCGGAACCAGTTTGAGTCTCAGCGGAACCACCAATGGCACGGTCTTGATTACGGGCAGCATGACGGTCACGGGAACAGCAGGCTTGCTTTCCGGCTCCTCTCCGTTGCCTGTAAATGCGCTCATCTCCGGCTCCACGGTGATGAGCGATGTCAACAACCATAGCTGGACGTTTGTTTACAACAATAATCAGATCACGCAAACCACCGATCCCTTGGGGCAGACAACCTCGCAGCAATGGTATCAGCCCAATGACGCCGGTTACTACCCTTGCAGCCTCAAGAGCCGCACGGATAAACGCGGGCTGCGGACAGATTATCAGTATGACAGCCATGGAAACCTGACGCAAAAGTCGATTACCGGAGACCTCACTGGCGATGGCAGCACCGTCAGCGCTACCACAAGTTATGCTTACAACGGATTGAACCTGCCCGTTACCGTTACAGACCCGCTTGGCTCCGCAATATTTACTTATGCGGATGCGGCGCATCCTTATCTGCCGACTTCCATTGAAAAGAAAACGGTGGGTGGCAGCAGCATCAGCCTCACACAAATGCAATATGAGGACAAGACGACCGGATCAGGAGACATGCTGGCGGGCTCCTTTGGCTTGCTCCAGCAAGAGAAACGAGCTGCGGGTACGTCCGACGAAGCAGTGACCACCTACACGCACAACACCAGCGGGTTCATCACCTCCATCACCCGGCCCACCGGCACCAGCGATCCCACGGAAACGGTGAATTGCACCTACAATCTGCGCGGGCAGTTAACGTCGCAAAACGACTCTATCAATCGCACCACAAAATATGCCTATGACGCGCGGGGGAACCGCATCTGGCAGGAGCAGTGGGATGAGAATGGAGCGCTGGTTTCCTGGCAGCAGGATTACTATAACCAGAACGGAGAAATCGAATGGAGCGATGGTCCTCGCTACAATCCCGAGGATTACGTTTGGAAAATCTACGACGGGGCGGGCCGGGTGTGCCAGGAAATCAAATGGCGTAGCGAGGCGAGTTCAGCTGGTGTCCAAGCCGTGCAAGGCGACGATCTCTATGCGATAACCTTCTACGACCACGACACGTATGGCAACCTCACTGCCATCCGCGATCCGCGACACAATTCCACGACGATGACCTACGATGCCATCGGGCAGATGCTTGGTCGCCAGATTCACAACGGCGATGCCAATGCGGCAGTGCTTTCTGGCGAATCGTTCCTCTACGAGCCGGGCGGCGCAGTGAGTCAATACACCAACCCGCTGGGCGGCGTGACGCACAAGTATTACACCTCCACCGGTAAGCTCAAAAAGCAGCAGACCCCAGATGGCGTCACCGTGGAGTGGCGTTACGACCTGCTCGGTCGCGTGGTGAAGGAAACACGCGGCGACGGGACAACCCTCAGCAACTATTCGGTGACTACTTATGATGATCTGAACCGCACCGTCACCCGCACCCTTTACAGCGGCAGTGACACAGCGCTCACCAGCGAAACAACCCATTACGACCGGCGTGGGAACGTGATTTCCAAAACAGACCTGGAAAACAATACATTCACGAATACCTACGATGCTCTGGACCGCGTGAAAACCAGCACCGGCCCAGCGGCAAACGGCTCGTCTGCGCAGGAATCAACCACCCATGCCTATGGCGCGGGTGGCAAAGTGCACACCGTTACCGATGCATTGAACCAAAAAACCTCCACGATTTCCGACGCCCTCGGCCGGCCCGTCAGCGTGCAGGTATTGGACGCAAACAACGCCGTGATCCGTCAGACAAGCTATGTGTATTCGCCGGATCACAACAGCGTGACGGAAACCGTTGGCACTGGCACTTCGGCAGTCAGCACCACCACCTATACGGACACCTTCGGAAAACCCGTATGGATTGTGCAAGGCGGCGCGAATGGCACGAGCAAGTGGTTCGCCTACGATACCGCGGGCAACTTGCTCTGTTCGAGCGACGAGGAAGGAAACGTGACGGTCAACACCTACGACGCCCTCAACCGCCTCGCCTCCCAAACCCTGCCGGGAGGAGCCACAACGACCATCGTCTATGACGCGGCAGGCAACATCCTCCAGCGGCAGATGCCTGCCGGGCAGACGCATTACCAAAACTACGACACTGCCTCGCGCAAAACCTCCGAATATCTGGTCGGCACCAACGGCATCACCAGCGGCACCACCAGAAACTTCAGCTACACCTACTATCCCTCGGGGAATTGGGTTGGCTTGTCGGCCACCACCGTCGATCCGCTTGGAGTGAACTTCTCCACCACCTACGACGCCCTCCTGCGTCCGGCGGTCGTCAGCAGCACAGGCAGCCAGGCGGCACAAAACCAGACCACCACCTACGGATATGACTGGCTGGGCCGCCTCAGCAGCGCGGAGCAGCACTACACGTTGAACGGCGGCGGGTTTACCTCGGGCACCTCCACCCTTGTGCAGCGCACCTACGACGGCTACGGTCACATTACCACCGAGAAAATCTTCATCGACGGCACCACTACCGCTATGAACCAGTTCAATCAAACTTGGGATGCCGCAGGGAACCGCGCCTCGCTGGCCAACCAACTGACAGCGCAAGGAGTCGGAGCCGGTCTGAGTACCAGTTACGGCTATTGGGCAGACGGCCTGCTCAAGCAGCAAACTGTAGTGGGTGGAAGCAGTTATAACTTCGCCTACGACACCAACGGCCAGCTCACCTCGCGGCAAAACCCATGGCGCACCCAGAGCATCACCGGACACGACCTCGTTGGGCGCATCCTTGCGCAGCAAAGCACCCTAAGCAGCGGCACCACGCCTCTCAGCGAAACGCAAGCATGGACAGGCCGCTCTACACGCGGTAGCTACACCGCCAACCGCAGCGGCACCAATGTCTGGAACGAAACTCGCGGCTACGCCTACAACGGGCGCGGCCAGATGTATTACGAAAGCGACGCACCCTCGGCAAACGGGTATGCGGATTTCGTTTATCGTTTTGATTTTGAAAATTTGGTCTCCCCACCGCCCGGAGGAGGTCTTGGGGTTCGAACAATTGCTGCCCGAGACACTGTTTACAATGATCCTAACTGGGAGATCGGCTCCTATCTCACGGATGACCCAACCTTACTCGACTGGGTCAGCCAGAAAGGCGTGGACTCCTTCCAGCGGCCCGTCTCCGAAGAACAAGACCTGCTGAAACAAAATACCGTCTACCCAATCGCGGCCACCTACGACAGCGCAGGTAACACGACATGGCGTTCCTATTGGACGCCTGACACCTCACTGAACCCGCAGCAAAACCTGACTTGGGATGCCCAAGGGCGGCTCGTGAAAGTCGCGCAGCGGGATTGGAACAATAACGGCTACGACTGGCGGGCCATTTACGACGGGCTGGGCCGTCGGCTGCGCACCGTGAAACAGCCTATTACAGGCGGAACCAACAGCGGCACGGCGCAAACCATCGAGAGCTACTACGACCCGCAGGTGGAGTTTCTGGAGCTCGGTATCGCAGTCAACGGCACACGGACGTGGAAAGTGCAGGGGCCGGACCTCAACGGACGCTACGGCAGCCTGCAAGGAATCGGCGGGCTGGAAGCGACCATTGACGAAACCAGCGGCGCGATCACCCCGGTCATCAACGACATCTTCGGCAATGTCGTCGGGTGGGTGAGCAGTGGAACCATGACGTGGAACACCGCGCGGGTCGGCTCCTACGGAGTGCTGCCGGGTTCCACCGCCCCGGTATTGGGGGAATCGGGTGCCACTCTTGCGCAAGCACTGCTCTGGCGGAGCCACCGGATTGATCCCACCGGGTTCTACTACTTGGGCGCGCGGTACTACGAACCGTTGAGCGGGCGTTTTCTCTCCCCCGACCCGCTCGGCCACGCCGCCAGCATGTCCCTTTATGACTACTGCAACGGCGACCCGGTGAACGGACTGGACCCCGATGGAAGAGGCACTCTGCCCCCTGGTTTCCAACCAACTATAATGTGCCATGGTATGA
>CAIYQA010000139.1 GCA_903928175.1 uncultured Spartobacteria bacterium
CCGATTGATGAAGCAGGAATTTATCGATCTGCTGCTGGTCGATGTGGATCTCCCGGAGGGGGATGGATGCGCCTTGATTGAGCAGGCGGCCCGGATGGATTTCCCTCCGATCTGCCTGGTTTTGAGCGGCAACGGCAGCGGGGAATCCATCATCCGTTCGCTGCGCGCGGGAGCCTACGATTATTTGCCGAAGCCGTACTCGCTGGAGGATTTCAAAAAGGCCTTGCAACGCGCGAGTTCCTGCCGGCATCTCCAGCAGGTTCGGCGGTATCGGGAGGAGGAGGGGCATTGCGCCCGGGAAATGATCGGCGATTCCCCCGCCATCCGGCATCTTCGTTTGCTGGTGGGAAGGGTGGCCTCAACGGATTCTCCGGTGTTGATCTCCGGCGAGCGCGGGACGGGAAAATACCACATCGCGGGAATGGTGCATAGCGCAAGCTCCCGGGCAAGCGGAGCGCTGGTGCGCGTGAACTGCTCCGGGGCGGAGGAGGCAAGGATGGAGAACGAAATCTTTGGCCGCATCACGGAAGCGTGCGAGGAGGGGATTGGACGCTCGGTTTTGCAAGGCGGGCGACTGGAATTGGCGCACGGCGGGACGCTTCTGCTGGAGGAAATTTCGGAGCTTCCCATGTGTCTCCAAATCAAGCTTCTCAATGCATTGAGGGAGCGCGAGTGGGTGCGCCCGGGTTTGGAGCGCCGCATGGAGCTGGACATCCGACTCGTCGCCACAACGCAGCGCGACCTGGCGGGCTGTGTCGCGCGGGGAACTTTCCTGCTCGATCTCCACAGGTATTTTTGCGGTCCCAGTTTGCACGTGCCGCCGTTACGCGAACGCATTGCGGATTTGCCGTTGCTGGTATTTGACTGGCTGGAACGGCTGGAAGGCGATTGCAGCACGCGGCCTTCGGGTATTTCCGAAGAAGCGCTGCGTCATTTGATGGCCTATGCGTGGCCGGGCAATATGCGGGAATTGGAGAATGTGCTGGAGCGCGCGGCGATCTTGGGCGAAGGCGGGGCGCGCCTGGAAGCCGAGGCGTTTGAATGGCTCAACGTCCGCCGTGCAGGCCGGGAGGGCGGCGAAGCCGGAGCAAAACGATTGATGGAAACGAGATTCCCGCTGGAGGGGCAAGCGGAGCCGCTCCTGACGCTCGAAGAACTCGAAAAACGGCAGGTTTTGCGGGCGCTGGAGGTGACCAACCAGAACCGGACGCGGGCCGCCGGGTTGTTGAAGATCAGCGTGCGGACGCTGCGCAACAAGCTGCACCAATACCGCGCGGAAGATCCGACGCTGGCCTTGACCTTGGCGCGCCATCGGCACGCGGTTTCCCCGGCAAACAAAATCCAGGAGCAACTGGTTACCTTCCCAGCGAAAGGCGGTCTGCGCTGAAATGGGGGAGTCCGGCTTTGATGATTTTCCTCATCGCTTTTGAGATGTTGTAGGGAACCCGGTGAAACTCGACCCAGCGCGCCTGGGGATTGTACACCACGTAGCAGGCATCCCTATTGCCATCCCGGGGTTGGCCAACGGAGCCCACGTTGATGAGCGTTTTGCCCTCGGAGGGAATCGAGATGCGGCCCTGCCCGTAACGCACGCTTAATTTTCCCGCGCCGTTTGAATGCCAGAACATCGGGTCGTGGGTGTGGCCGCAGAAACAAATCGGGCAGATCTGCGCTGCGAAATGCAAGGCGATATCTTCCGGACCGACTGCGTAAAACCATTCCGAAGGGGAATCCAGGGTGCCATGCACGAATTCACATTGTTCGTCCGTAAGCGTGAGGGGTAAACCCGCCAGCCAGTCGCGCTGTTCACGGGAGAGTTTGAGGCGTGAGTAGCGGGCTCCGGTTTTGGCCGAATTGCTCATTTCATTCAGATCGCTATCGCAACCGACCGCCGCATCGTGATTGCCCATAATCACGGGACATTGCAACGAGCGCACCAGTTCCAGCGCGGAAACGGGATCGGCCCCGTAGCCCACCACATCGCCCAGGCAGAAATGCCGGCGGATGGGGAGGTTCTTCATATCGGCGATCACGGCCTCAAGCGCTTCCAGGTTGGAATGAACGTCGCTGAAAATTGCCAGAACGGAATCAGGCATCTCCTTTTCATAGGGCCGGATGAGCGTGACGTCAATCGGTTCAGGCGCAGGCGCTGCGATGTTTTAGAGCATTTTCGTTTGACGTTGTCGCATTGATTGTGCGCTGAAAGCGCAAGGGAAACCAGCCCAGGGCAGAGCGCAGCGTCGCCCTGGGTGCCGCGCAACAACCGGTTGCGCCCTGCAAGGGCG
>CAIYQA010000140.1 GCA_903928175.1 uncultured Spartobacteria bacterium
GAGTTCTTCGGTGGACTTTTTCGCGACGCTGGGTCGGTGTTCTTTCATGAACACTCTTATTTAAGCATTCCTGTACAAAAGTACACATCAAAGTTTCTAATACTTTCCGACTTTTACCAGCCAGCACTTCCAATTGCACCCATGATTGGGTGCAGGCTTGATCTCCCCCGGGCCTGGCCTGTAAAATAGCAGGTTCCATTTTATGAGTACCCACGAAAAACACCAGTTCCAGGCGGAGATCGCGCAGTTGCTCGATATCGTCATCCATTCGCTCTACACCGACAAAGAAATTTTTGTACGGGAGTTGATTTCCAATGCGGCGGATGCTTCTGAAAAGCTGAAGTTTTTGCAGACCAGCGGCACGGAAGTCGTTGACCCAGACGCGCCGCTCGGCATTACGATCGTCACGGACGAAGCGGCCAAAACCATTGCCTTCACCGACGCCGGGATCGGGATGACCCACGGGGAGTTGATTGACAATCTCGGCACCATCGCCCATTCGGGTTCGCGCGCGTTCCTGGAGCAGATCAAGGCGAACCAGGGGGACGCCAGCTTGATCGGGCAGTTCGGCGTCGGATTTTACGCCGCATTTATGGCAGCCGATAAAGTGACTGTGACGACACGCTCCTGCAAACCCGGAGAGGAAGGCTGGAAATGGGAGTCGGACGGCAAGACCAGCTACGAGATCGAGCCCGCCGCCGAACTGCCGCGCGGCACGACGATTTTGCTGCACCTCAAAGAAGAGGAGTTCGCCAAGGCGGACCGCATCCGGGAGATTATCAAGCGGTACTCCAATTTTGTGCCATTCCCGATCACGCTTAACGGCGAGGCGGTCAACACGGTGCAAGCCATCTGGACCCGCAACAAGAGCGACATCAAGGAGGAGGAATACACGGAATTTTATGAATACATCGGGCACGATTCCGAGGCTCCCGCTTACCGGCTCCACTTTAACGCCGACGCGCCGCTTTCCATCCGCGCGCTGCTCTTCGTGCCGAGCCGCAGCATCGAGCAGTTGGGAATGACGCGGGCGGAATCCGAGGTGCATCTCTACTGCCGCAAGGTGCTTATCGAATCGAAGGCCAAGGGGCTCTTTCCCGAGTGGTTGCGCTTCCTGAAGGGCGTGGTGGACAGCGAAGACCTGCCGCTCAACATCTCGCGCGAGACGATGCAGGACTCCGCGCTCATGCAGAAGCTCAACCGCGTGCTGACGGGCCGCTTTCTCAAGTTCCTCGACGAGGAGGCGAAGACCGATCCCGAGAAATATACCAAGTTTTTCGCCGAGCACGGCCACTGCATCAAGGAAGGCGTGGCGATGGATTACGAACACCGCGGCGCGCTTTCGAAATTGCTGCGGTTCGAGTCGAGCTTCACGGAAAAAGGCAAGCAGACGGCCCTGGCCGATTACGTGGGCCGGATGCCCAGCGAGCAGAAGGAGATTTATTACCTCCTTGCCGCGAACCGGGAATCCGCCGAGGCGAGCCCGTATTTCGAGGTGCTCAAGGCGAAAGGATTCGAGGCGCTTTTCCTCTACGATCCGCGCGACGAGTTTGTGATGGACCACCTGCGCGAATTCGAGGGCAAGCCGGTGCAGGCCGCCGAGAAAGCGGACTTGACGCTGGAGCAGGAGTTCACCGCGTTGAGCGAGGAGGAGGCGAAGGCGCTGGCGGCATTTGTCAAAGAGACGTTGGGCGAGCGTGTCTACGAAGTGCGCGCCTCCAAGCGGCTGGTCGGCAGCCCGGCCGTGGCGGTGGAGAGCGAAAAATTCATGACCTCGAGCATGCGCCGGATTTTGAAAGCGATGAACCGCGAAGGCGGGCAGTCGTTTGAAGCCAAGCCGGACCTGGAGCTGAACCCGAACCACGCGATGATGGCGAGCTTGGAGAAGATGCGGCACTCCGACGCGGCGCTCGCGGCCAAGGTCGCCGAGCAGATCTTCGACAACGCCCGCGTTGCGGCGGGCTTGCTGGAAGACCCGCGCGAGATGCTCAACCGCGTGAACGAACTGCTGGAGCAGTTACTGGCAAGCAAGGGCTAGCGGGATGCACGTGCCGTTTGCGTCCGGCTTGCAGAATGGGTAACGAGAACAGCTTGTAAAAAAGGGCCGCGATCGCAACGCTCGCCACAAATGAACCGCCCACCAAGGCCACATATTTGAGGACGGATCCGTCGCAGGGTCCGAAGGACGCCCTTGCCCACACGATGATCGGTTGATGAACCAGGTAGAGTTCGTAGCTGATAATTCCCAGCCAGCGGAGCGGTGTTGCGCACAGCCATTTTGAAACGGCATATTGCGGATCAGCTATAAAACAAAGCATGAGGCCAGCGGCAAAGGTCACTGTCCACTGCTGCGCTGTTTCGAGCCAAACAGGAGCCACGTGATGCAGGGCAACCCATCCCGTGGAGAGTAATGCGGTAAAGAGGAGCAGAAAGCCGATGTTGCCGATTTTTGCCCAACGCTTCTGGGTCCAGCGCAGGGATTCCATGCCGGCGAGTGCTATTCCAAATGCAAACGAATCCAATGCAGCGGGGAAATGGCTATTGATCTGTGGGTAAAAAGTGGGCCCATGCCCTCCATAGACCAACCATCGGAACGCATTGGGAACGAGAAGGAACCCCGCCAGCAAAATCCAGAGGCTTTGCCGGGCGGAAACCCGTTTGAGCGAGGCGAATACGATGGGGATGACGATATAAAACTGGATCTCCACGGCCAGACTCCACATGACGGGATTCAGCCGACCGTCCACGGGAACAAGAAAGGACAATCCAAGCAGCCACTGGACGGCTGGAGCCAGATAGCTCCAGTCGTGCGTGCGCGAAATATAAATCGGGGTGAACACCAGGAGCGATGCCGCAAGCGGCGGATAGATTTTCCAAAATCTGCGCCAACCGTAGCCGGGCGGGGTTGCGTTATTTTCGTTCCGCACTTTGCGATTCCAAAAGGGCAGGGTGATCAAAAATCCCGAGAGGCAGAAGAAGATGGGAACCCCGAACCCGCCTCCTGCAAAGAAACCCCCGATGAAATGAGTAAGCGCACCCGATTTCGGGTTGGTATAAATGAGATGGCAGGCTGCCACCAAAAGAATGGCGATGCCCCGGAGACCATCAACCAAACTATAGTCGGTATTCGAGCTTGGATTCACGTGCCATGCGTCCAACCAGCCTCTTTTATCGGATGAGGAACGCTCCAGAGGCTTCAGCGCGTTTTGGGGTGCCTGGGTTATGCTCATTCGGGTAGGCTTTTGCGGATTTCAGAGGCGAACACTTGGTAACCTTTGCGGTTCAGGTGGAGACCATCGTCCGTCAGTTTCACGGAGAGGCCGCCACTGCTATCCACGAGAGTGGGATTGGCGTTGAAAAATGCGTTTCCTTGGTTTTGGCAAAGCTCCTTGAGCCGTGCATTCAATTCCGAGACCCTTTTGTTGACCTCCTGACTGCGCGCATCCACCGCATTCTGGCGTAAGGGCAGTACCGCAATCACAACCAGAAATTGCGGATGCAACCTCGCCCGCACCTCTTTTAGAAGGGCTTCGTACTCTTTTGCGGATGGCTCCACAGCTTCCCCCCGCAGAACATTATTGATGCCGCACAGCAGGACCACCGTTTTTGCCGGGGTGTCGGGAATGGATTTTACGAGGGCCTGCACATCACGGATGGAGGCCATGGACATCCCGCAGTTGCGCACGGCAAATGCCCCTCCAAACAAATCATACCAGTTGCCCAGTTCAACGTGGCTGTCCCCGAGCCAGAGGGAGAGCGGGCGGGAATCTTTCCAGGTGAACGCGGCGATCTCTGCCTGGCGCTGCTGCACCAAAGAGTCCCATTGGGGCGGGCGCTCCAGCGCCTGGACGTGCAAGCGCGGCAGCAAGTAAACGATCACAGCCGCCAGGCCGATGGCGATGAACCATCCAACGCAGGCGATAGGGATTGCTTGTTTTGAACTCAATGAGGTGATCGGATTTGGGTGGTCCGCAGCCTTTTCGGAAACCTGCGCGCGCCGCGTTACTTGCCCTGCCCTTCGGCCTGGGTGCGTTCGGCGGCTTTTTGCAGGATCTTCTGCAGCCGGGCGATGCTCTTGGTGTCGCAGATCTTTTCCCCCTTCGCATCGGTGACGTAAAAGCTGTCGATGGCCGCGCCTTTTTCCGTGGCGATGCGAGAGAGGGCGATATTGAGATCGGCTTCACCAAACCCGGTGAGGATGTTGTAAAGCAGGCCGAGGCGGTCGGGCGTCTGGATATCCACGACGGTGTAAATCGGGTGCGTGTCGTTATCAATGATGATGCGGGTGGGGAATTCCAGTTCCTGCGAAAGCTGGTAAGGCCGGCGCATCGCTTTGTTCAAAGCGGGGCCGAAATCGAATCCTCCCCGGGAGAGCGATTCGGTCAGCGTGTTTTCCACCAGTTCTATGTCTTTCGTATTGGTCACCGCCTGGAAATTCGTGTCGCAGACGCGGAAGACATCGAACACGAGATTGTCGCTTCGCGTGTAAATATCGGCGCTCAGGATGTTGAGGTGGGCAACGGCCAGTGAACCGGCGATCTTGGCCAGCAAATGCTTGCGGTCCCAGGTGCAAACCCAGAGCTCGCTATGGCCGCGGTCGGGGCGTGGAATCCAGCGGACCGCCGGAGTGAGCCCGTCGTCCTCCTGTGTTTCAAAAAACACCCGGAAGAGCCGGATGTGTGAGGCGATGGCCATCTCTTCAAAGCTGTTGAAATAGACATCGGGCATGAAGAGGAAATGGGCATCCACTTCTCCCGCGTAGTTCGCCCCGAGCCGCTTGAGAACGGCTTCCCGGGTGGTCTTGCGTTCCAGCGCGCGCTGCTCGAAGAACGCCTCGCCTTCGGCGAGGTAGCGCGAGGCGCTCCGGTAAAGTTGCCAGACAAGCGATTCCTTCCAGTCCGACCAGGTATTATCTCCCACGCCCATTCCATCGGCCAGCGTCACAAGCATCAACGCGTCCAGGTTCGGCTGGTTGCGCACGGCGTTTGCAAATTCGGAGATCGTCGCCGGGTCTTCCACATTGCGCCGCTGCGCCGTGCTGGAGAGGAGGATGTGTTGATCCACCAGGAGCGTCAGCATTTTGCGCTGTTCGGACTGGAGTTGGAGTCGGGCCGCGATGCGCGCGGCGGCCATGGCGCTTGCCTCCGCGTGGAAGCGGGCGTTGGCGGCCTTGCCCACGTCGTGCAGCAACAGGGCGAGGTAGAGCACGAACGGGTCCTCGATTTTTTTGAAAACCTCGCGGTATCCCTGGAGGCGTTCGGATTCCGTGTCGATCAATTCATCGAGCTTTTCCAGGCAGACGAGGGTGTGTTCGTCCGCCGTGTAGCGGTGGAAAAATTCGTGCTGCACGAGGCAGGTCAACGGAGCGAATTCCGGCAGGTAGCGCCCGAGGAAATCGCACTCGTGCATGAGGCGGACGATCCGGCCGACTTCCCCTTTGCGGCTGAGGATGGCGGCGAATGTCTCCCGCGCCGAGCGCGCGTAGGTATAGGTGCGGTCCACCAATTGCAGGCGGCGGCGGACGAGCGTTTGCAGCTCCGGCGCGAAATCTGCATGGCGCAACTGGGCATGCTGGAAGGCGCGCATCATTCGGAACGGGTCCTCCTTGAAAATTTCGCGCGATTCCGGGTAGAGCAAGCCGTCCGCGAGATAAAACCCATCAAAACATTCCCGCTTCACCTTGCGCTTGAGAAATCCCAGCATTCCATTGGACGCGGGGCTTTCGCCGGGCATCGAGAGCTTTGCGGCGGTGGTTTCGGTGATCTGAAAAATGGCGCGGGCGTGCTGGTAGTAATCGCGCATGAAGGTCTCGATGCGCCGCAGCGGATTCTTCTGTTCGTAACCGAGCTTGGTGGCCACTTGAAGTTGATGAACGTGGCTGAGGCTGTCGGTGGCCCGTTTGTTGAGATAATGCAGTTCGGCGCGGACCCGGAGCAGAAAATCGTATGCGCGATCCAGCTTGCGGCGCTCGCTTTCCGGCAGCAGCTTCAGTTCCACCAGCCTGCTTGTGCTGCCCGCGCGGTTGGTGAAGATGGAAACCCAGATCAGGTTCTGGTAGTCTCGCAACGAGCCGCAGCCGCTCTTGATGTTCGGCTCCTGCATGGTGACTTTCGAGCCGTTCTTGAGGTGGCGCTCCGCCTGGTTTTCCTTCCGCTGTTCGAGATATTCCTTTTCGTGACCGACAATGCACTTCTTTTCAAACTCGACCTGGAACGTGTCGTGCAAGGTGCGGTCTCCCGCGATGAAGCGCGACTCCAGCAGCGAGGTCTTGGAAAGCATATCCGCGTTGGCTTGCTTGATGGCCCCCTCAATGGAACGCGTGGAATGGCCCACTTTAAAGCCGATATCCCAAAGCATCCGCAGGATCGACTCGACGATGGTTCCGATCCTTTTTGGAATCACCGCCGCCTCGTGCAGGAACATCAGATCGACATCGCTGTGCGGGCTGAGTTCCCCCCGGCCAAAACCGCCGATGGCCACCAGGGCGATCCCGCAACCCGCCTCGCGCGCAGCCGTTTCGCGGGTTGCGGCGTTATAGAGGTGGCGCAGGACAATATCCACGAGGACCGCGCGTTGTTGGGCGATCTCACGCCCTCCGCCTCCGGCCTGGTGTTTGAGGCGCAGGCGGTGGTTTTCGATTTTTAAAAATTTTTTATAAAGCGCGAGGAGTTCCGCCTCGTCATCCATTCCTTGTGAGGCGAGTTGTTGCTCCGCATGGGCGAGCACCATTTCGCGATGGCGGGAGGCGCGGGTTGCGGGAGCGGAAAAAACCGGGAAAATGGGTCCGGGTACGGGGGGCTGCTTCGCGGGCGGATGGGGAGTTTCCGCAGCGGCGGGCAGAGAGGTTTTTTTGGGTTTGCGTGAAAAAGCTGTCACAGGTCAATCCGATAACGCTCCTCTTGCTGTAAAGTGTCAGACGAGGAATGCCAAGCAGTTGTGCGGATTTATTTTGGGTTTCCGGCGGACAATATCCCTCAATCCCAGTCCCTGGCGCAAGTGCCAGCCTTTTAATCCGCCGCTATTCGATGGAGCCCCGCGTTTTTTACAAATCGATGCCATACCGCTTCAGCTTGCTGTAAAGCGTCGGG
This sequence comes from uncultured Spartobacteria bacterium, assembly GCA_903928175.1. Lineage (GTDB taxonomy): Bacteria > Verrucomicrobiota > Verrucomicrobiia > Chthoniobacterales > Chthoniobacteraceae > UBA695. The sequence continues at coordinate 7,089 of CAIYQA010000140.1, forward strand.
CGATGAATGCCCAGCAGTTGTGCGGATTTCTTTTTGTTTCCGTTCGCTTTTGCCAACGCCATCAGGATCGTTTTGCGTTCCAGTTCTTCCAGGTTGAGCGTTTCCGGCTGGGCGTGATTCAAGGCGGCATTGGCCGCTCGCAGGGCTGGCGCCATCAAGAGTTCCTTGGGGAGTTCCTTCTCCGTCATCTGGCCTTCGTGCGCCAGCACCACCCCGTATTCAATGGCGTTTTGCAGCTCCCGGATGTTTCCCGGCCAATCATACGCCATGAGCCGTTCAAAGGCTTCGGGCGTGATCTGTGGCTCGGGTTTTCCGAGGCGGGCGGCGAATTGTTTTACAAAAGTTGTCACCAGGGAGGGAATGTCCTCCTTGCGCTCGCGCAACGGCGGGATTTCAATTTGGAACGTGTTGATCCGGTAATAGAGATCGCGTCGCAGGGAACCTTCCTGCAACGCTGCCCCCACGGGGCGGTTGGTGGCGGCGATGAGCCGGAAGTTCGCGCTCAAGGTCCGGGTGCTCCCGAGCGGCCGGAATTCCCGCTCCTGGAGTGCCCGCAGAAAACGGGTCTGCAATTCCACGGGCATCTCGATGATTTCATCCAAAAAAAGCGTCCCCCCTTCGGCTTGGGCGATCATTCCGGGAAAATCGTTGACTGCGCCCGTGAAGGCTCCTTTGAGATAGCCAAAGAGTTCCCCCTCGATCAGGTTTGCCGGAAAGGCCGCGCAGTTGAGGCGCACCATCGGGCGGTCTGAGCGGCAGCTCAGCCGGTGGATGCGGTTGGCCATCACCTCCTTGCCCACGCCGCTTTCGCCGATGAGGAACACATTGGCATCCGTCGGAGCCACGCGGCAGATGAGCGCCTCCACTTCTTTCATGAGCCCGCTGGGGCACGAGGGGGCAAGTTGCTGTTCCGCCGCTTCCAGACGCCGGGTCAGAAGTTCCGCGCGGCTGCGCAGTTTCGCGGTTTCGCGCATGAGTTCGCGTTTTTCAACCGCGCGCCGCACGAGCGAGAGCAGTTCCTCGGGCACATACGGTTTGCTGATGAAATGAAACGCGCCCCGCTTGATCGACTCGATGGCGTTATCGAGCGAATCGTGCGCCGTAACGATGATGACGGTGGCCTGCGGCTGGCGGGAATGAATTTCGTCGAGGGTCTCCAGCCCCTCGGCATCCGGGAGCCCCAAGTCGAGGAGCACCACATCGGGTTCCTCGCGCGTGAGGGTAGTGAGGCCGCCCGCTGCGGTGCTGGCCGAGGCGACGATGAAGCCCTGCCGCCCGAGCCAGCCGCCCATCGTGGCCACGACCGCCCGGTCATCATCAATGATGAGTATCTTCTCTCCCTCGCTCTTTTTTTGATGGGTTAACATCGAGCCCTCCTTCCGTGGACGGCACTGGAGAGCCGTTGCTACCCCGGTAACGTGATCCGTGTGACCAATTCGCTTCCAGTGAAGGTGGTCTCCAGAGTTCCTCCCTGGGCTTCGGCGATTTGCCGGGCACGGTAAAGCCCCAGCCCGTAGCCGCCGGGGCGTGTCGAATGCAACGGCTCGGCGCTCCATTGC
>CAIYQA010000141.1 GCA_903928175.1 uncultured Spartobacteria bacterium
AGCAAGACCAAGCCCGTCGCGGTGAAACATTTGCAGGATTTTCAGACGGCGATTAAGGAGGTTTTGAGAGGGGCAACGATGGTTGAATTCCACAAAGCATCCCAATTTTGCGGGGACGTGCAGGCGGCGGGCGGGAAGCGCGGGGACGGTCCGGTTCACAAGGTTTCCGATGAGGACGCGGCGGAATTGCAACGGGAAAGGGTTCGTGTCAACGCGGCGGAGGCGTCGGCGATCCTGGCGGACGGGGAGCCGTTGGTTCGGTTGATGTCGGACATGGGGGAGTTTGGGAGGATTCGGATGGCTTACCACGATATTTACGTGGCGATGACGGAGAAGGAAAAGAAGGGCGGCAAAGTGGCAGCGGCGTCCCGCCGCTTGTCCGAACCACAGAGCCGGGACGGCTCTGCCACCATCCCGGAGGCGGCGCTGTGAACGAACTGGCGCTGATTCCGAGGGAGGATTGGGATGATTACGGTCTGCTAAAGCCGCATGTGCAAGAGCTTTTCAAGCTGCGCGCAGCGGCCATTCATGCGCTCGATAACGCCGCCAATCCGGGCCAGGTGGCGCTGGAATGGGCGGCCAAACTCAAGCTGAAATCGGCCAAAGGGTTGTTTTCGTTGCGGTCGCTTTTTCGGACGCATGGCTGGACGGCGCTGGTGGATCGGAGGGCGGCGGGACCGTCGGCGCTGGGCGGGAAGGCTTGGCGGCGGGCGAATGAGACGGAAATGAACCTGCCGACGCTGGCCGTCGATCACCTTAAGAAACTTTTCGGGGATAACAAACGCAAGTCGCGTCCGGCGGCGCGTAAGTTTGTCCGCCAATGGGAGCGGTGGGAGAAAGGCGACATTTCCGCGCAGATTCCCGGTTTCGCGGCCTGTCCGGCGCGCGGGCCTTGGGGACATCCGGTGGGTTGGTCGATCCGCAACCTGATGCGCTATCTGCCGAGCAAATACGAGTTGGACGCGGAGCGGCGCGGGCAGAGCTACGCCATCGGGACGCGCGGGCCGCAGATTTTCAGCACGCGGGCGAACCTGCATTACATGTCGCACGTAATGCTGGACGACGTTTGGCACGATAATTTTGTCATCTTCCAACGCCGGGGGGGTTGCCGCGTGCTCGAGTTGGATGCGTTGGATGCGTTTTCCGGGGCGCTGGTTTTTTGGGGCTGCAAGCCGCGGCTCAAGCGGGCGGACGGGACGTTTGATACGGCGTTGCAAAAGTATGTGCCGCTTTGCCTGGCGGCGATGTTTTCACGCGAGGGCTATTCGCCGCGCGGGACCGAAATCATGGCAGAGCACGGCACGTCCAATTTCTCCGAGGAGGTTGAAAAACTTCTATGTGACGCCTCTGACAAGCTCATCACCACGCGGCGGAGCGGGATCACGGGGGAAGAGCAGGCGGTGATCGGCTGGCGCGGGCAGGGGAAAGGCAATTCGCGTTTCAAGGGGATGTTGGAAAGCCACCATAGCATTAAGCACAACGAATTGGCCGATCTGCCGGCGCAAACCGGACTCTCGCGGGAGACGCGCCCGGAATTCACGCACGGCATCCTGGAGGATGACGACGATTTGCTCAAAGCGGCCGCCGTCCTGGCGAAAAAGGACCCGGCTCGCGCCGCGCAACTGCGGACGCGGATGCTGGATTATCATTCGGCGTTTTTGCCCTGCCTGATCGAGGTTTATCGGATCATCAATGAGCGCGACTGGCACGAATTGGAAGGTTGGGACAAAATCGC
>CAIYQA010000142.1 GCA_903928175.1 uncultured Spartobacteria bacterium
CCTGTAAGGGCGCTGGCAAGGAGCGGCGCGAACGTTTTCCCCGTGCCCTTTCAGGGCACGGCGCTATCTGGGAACAAACCCAGGGCGTTGCCCTGGGCTGGTTTACTCCGCCCTTGCAGGGCGACAAGCAAAACGGAAAATGCTCTAGTCCCAAATGAAGTGCTCCAGCCGCAACTGCGCCATCCGTGCCTTGGCTTCCCCGGCGCGCGGGCCATCCATGGCGGCCATTTTTTGGTAGATGGCGATGGCGCTTTTCCATTGCTGGCGGGATTCGCTCAAACGACAGGCATCAAAACCGGCCTTGTAAAACCAGAAATATTCGGTGGGTTGGGCGACGCTGGATTCGACCACTTCATAATACGCTGCGAGCGCTTCTTCGGGACGGTCCAGCGTTTCCATGCAGCGGCCTTTTTGATACAGGGCGCGGTGTTGCGTGCTGGCGTCGATGCCCGGTTCGGCGGCAAGTTGCTCATAAAGAGCGAGCGCCTGCTCGACCAGGCTCTTGTCCTTGGCCCCGAGGGCAAGGAGGTTGTCTGCTTTTCCGGCCAGCGCCGCGGCTTTCACCTCGGGGGCTGGATTCGCCCGCAGGATGTCGTCGTAGAGCTTCACGGCATCGGCTTCTTTGCCCAACCGGTTTTGCAGAGCGGCCAGTTGCAGGCGGGCGTGGAGTTTGAGCGGGCCGTTGCGGGCCGCTACGTCGCCGAAAAGCTCGATGGCGCGGTCGATCCCCCCGGCGTCGATCCGCTTGGTGGAAGATTGCGCCGCCAAAAAGAGAGCTGCCTCCACCAACGGCGACGCTGGAGTTTCGAGCGCGAGGGTTTCAAACTGGGTTTGGGCGCTGGCGAAATCGCCGCTGCGGAAGAAGACCTGCCCGAGTTTCATGCGCACTTCGGGAAGCCGGGGCGAGGTCGGGTGACGGGTGATGAAACTCCGGCAAAGGGCGATCACCTGGTCGTCGGCAGGCGGATGGGCGGCATCGGCGACGAAGATCGCCAGGTAGTCGGATTGCTCGGCGGTTTGGGTCGGAGCGGGGGAGGCGTTGACGACCTGCAGATAATGGTCGGCTCCGGCAGAGTCGTGCCCCGCGTGGCGGAGTTCGGCGAGGGTGAGCCAGGCTTCGGGCACCCGGGGGTTCTCTGGAAAAGCGCGAATGAATTGTTGCAAGGCCGTTTCCGCTTTCGGATCGTTCTGGCGCGCCCGGAGCAGACCTTCCTCCAGGATCAAATCGGGCCGCAGCGGGCTTTGGGGAAACACGCGGCTGAACTCCTGGTATTCTTCGCCAAATCGCAAGTAGTTGCCTTGGTGAAGCCAGGAAAGCGCGGTGTTGAAGCGGGCGCGCTCAGCCAAGGCCGGGCAGTGTTCCCCGGCGCTGCGGAAGACGGTGGCGGCGAGCACAAATTCGCCCGCCTTGAAATGGGCGATGGCGCTGGCCATTTCGATTTCGGCGCGCAGTTCGGATTGCGGCGCGGAGCGCAGGGCATCGTCGAGCGCTTTTTGGGCTGCGATAAATTTACCGGCGTCGGCAAAAAGCCGGCCCTGGAGCAAGAGGGCGTTGGGAAGGAGGGGGTGACGAGGGAAACGGGCGGCGAAATTTTCCAGGGTGGCGAGCGCAGGTTCGGCTTTTCCATCCCGCATGTATGACTTGGCAAGATAGAACGTGGCAAAGCCCGCCCGCAGGTTTGGTTCGCGTTGGGACCATTTCACAAGCTCCCCAAGCGACGGATTTTCCTCCCCGCTGTACACCTCGTCGAGTTTGTGGAACATTTCAGCGAGGGAAGGACTCTCCGGGTGTTTCCAGAGATATTGCTCAATAATATCATCCGCTGCTGTGAGGCCGGTGATTTCCGTGCGCGAATCCGTCATGCCAAGGGTGGCTCCGATGATCATGGCATTGGTGACGTGCCGGGGATCCCGCTGCAGCGCCTCAAATTGTTCAAACGCCAGCGCTGGCTTGTCTTGTGCCAGGAGCAGGCGCGCTTCCAAGTATTGCCTCCACTTGCGCTCAGCCACGGTGAGCGGAGCGCGGATTTCGGCCAGGGCGCGGCCACCCCGGTCCGGCTGATTTTGTTCAAGGTAATATTCGCCCAGGCGCAATGCCACGCGTGCGGGAGCTTTCGCAGCCAGGCTTTCCAGAACGGTGATCGCTTCCGGCAAACGCCCGAGAGCATGTAGGCATTCCGCCCGACCCATTGTCGCGCGGGGATCATCAGCAATGGTCTCGAAGGCGGTCAGCGCGGCATTCCAATTTCCCGCCGCCGCCTGAATCCGGGCTTCCAGGAGCGGGTCTTTTACTTCGGGATCGTGTGCCTGCTGGAGCGCGTCTTCCGTGCGCCCCGCCGCGAGGAACGCTTCGGCCAGGGTAGTTTTTGCCTCGCGGCGCACCTGCGGGTCGAGGGGAGTTGCGGCGAGTTGCTGCTGGAGTTTGACAATGGCGACCTCGGCCACGCCTTCGTCCAGGGCTTTGCGCGCCTGCTCCAAAGGCGAGGCCGCTGCCGCCGAGGCGGACAGGAGCAAAACGGCGAACCAGAGGCCGCATCGGGATTGGAAAGAATAAAACGTCATGAGGCGAAACGCATCTTATTCCAGTTTTTTGGAAAATGAACAGCAATCAAAGATTCAGGAAGGGGTCTCAATGCAGCACCCGCCGCAGGTAATGCCCGGTGTGGCTGTTCTCGAGATTTGCGATCTGTTCGGGAGTGCCTTCGCCGACGATCTCGCCGCCCTCCTGCCCGCCTTCCGGCCCGAGATCGACAATCCAGTCCGCGCATTTGATCATTTCCAGATTGTGCTCGATGACGATGAGTGTATTGCCCGCGTCGCGTAATTTGAGGAGCACTTCCAATAATTTGTGGATATCGGCGAAATGCAGGCCGGTGGTCGGCTCGTCGAGGATATAAACGGTGCGGCCGGTGGCTTTCTTGGCCAGTTCCGCCGCAAGCTTCACCCGCTGGGCCTCACCGCCGGAAAGGGTGGTGGCGGCCTGCCCCAGGCGCACGTAACCCAAGCCCACATCCTCCAGTGCGATGAGTTTGTCGCAGACGGAAGTCACATTGCGGAAGAACCGGGCGGCTTCATCCACTGTCATATCCAGAATGTCGGCGATATTTTTGCCCTTGTAGGTAATCTCCAGGGTCTCGCGGTTGTAGCGGCGGCCATGGCAGACTTCGCACTCCACATACACATCGGCTAGGAAATGCATCTCGATTTTGATCAAGCCGTCGCCCGCGCAATGTTCGCAACGACCGCCTTTCACGTTGAAGGAAAAACGCCCCGGATCATAGCCGCGCACGCGGGAAGCAGGGAGCTGCGCGAAAAGCGAGCGAATGGGCGCGAAGGCTCCGGTGTAGGTGACGGGATTGGAGCGGGGGGTGCGGCCGATGGGCGTCTGGTCGATCACGATGGCTTTGTCCACCTGGTCGAGCCCGAGCAAGGCGCGGTGTTTGCCGGGGCGGTCCTTGGACCCGTAGAAATGCCGGAAGAGCGCGCGCCGCAGGATGTCATCGACCAATGTCGATTTGCCGCTGCCGCTCACGCCGGTCACGCACGTCAAACAACCGAGCGGAAAGGCTGCGGAGAGGTTGCGTAAATTGTTTTCGCTCGCTCCTTCCACGGTCAGCCAGCCGGTGGAGAGCGCCCGTTTGTCCAAGGCCATCTCTCGGTTTCCCGCCGGTGCCACGCGTCGGCGCGGCACGGGGATGCTGAGGCGGCCCGAAAGATAATCGGCCGTGAGCGAACCCGGCGTGGCGAGGACTTCCTCCAGTGTCCCCTGCGCGACCAGGTAGCCGCCGCGCACGCCCGCGCCCGGGCCGAGATCGACGATGTGATCCGCCGCGCGGATGGTGTCCTCGTCATGCTCAACGACGATCACCGAATTCCCGAGATCGCGCAGCCGTCGGAGGGTGCCGATGAGCCGGTCGTTGTCGCGCTGGTGCAGGCCGATGCTCGGTTCGTCGAGCACGTAGAGAACGCCCGCGAGCCCCGAGCCGATCTGCGTTGCCAGCCGGATGCGCTGGGCTTCGCCGCCGGAGAGCGTGCCGCTTTCGCGGTCGAGGTTGAGGTAGCAGAGGCCGACTTCGTCCAGGAAACTCAGCCGGGCGAGGATTTCGCGCAGCACTTCGGCGGTGATGAGCCGCTGTTGGGGATTCAGGCGCAGGTCTTCCAGGAATACTTTGGCTTCGTGAATGGTGAGATGGCAAAGCTGCTGGATGCCGAGTTCGCCCCGGTGTTCGCTGGCGATGGTGACGGCGAGGATTTCCGGCTTGAGCCGCGCCCCATGGCAGACGGTGCATTCGCGGCGGCTCATGAAATTGCGGATTTGCAGGCGGCGCAGTTCGCTGTCGGTCTGTTCATAGAGCCGCTGGAGATTGCCGATGACCCCCTCGAACGGTTTTTGGATGCGCGTCTTGCGCGTCCCGGTTTCCATGAGAAGATCGATGGAGCGGTCGCCCGTTCCATAAAAGAGCGCTTCCTTAAACCGCTCCGGCAACTCCGCGAACGGCGTTTCCATCGAAACGCGAAACGCCTTGGCCAGGGAAACCAGAAGCGCCCGGTAATATCCACTCATCCTCTTGGTTGCCTTGGCCCAGGGGACGACCGCGCCTTCTTCGAGGCTCTTGGAAGGGTCGGAGACGATCAGGTCGGGGTCGCACACCAACTCCGTTCCCAGCCCGTGGCACGCGGGGCACGCGCCGAGATGGCTGTTGAAGGAAAAATGTTTTGGGGTGAGCTGCGGGATGGCAAAGCCGGTCTCCGGGTTCGTGAAATCGGTCGAATATCGGTGTTCAATCCACCGCGTTTCCCCCCGGGTTTGCGTGAGCGCCAGCAGGCGGCCCGCGCCCCACTTGAGCGCCGTCTCCACGGAATCCGCAAAGCGCTGGCGCGCCCCATCGCGCACCACCAGGCGGTCCACCACGGCTTCAATGGTGTGCTTCTTTCCCTTGTCGAGCTTCACCGTTTGCTGGCCGTTGCCGAGTTCCACGATCTCGCCGTCCAACCGCGCGCGGATGAATCCTTCGCGTTTGATTTTTTCCAGGACATCGCGGAACTCCCCCGCTTGTTCCTGCACGAGCGGGGCGAGCAGAATGAGCTTGGTTTCCTCCGGGAACGCCAGCAGCGCATCGACAATGGATTGCGTGGTCTGTTTGAACACCGGCTCGCCGGTCGCCGGGTCGTGCGGTTGGCCGATGGCGGAATAGAGGACGCGCAGGTAGTCGTAAATTTCCGTAGTCGTGGCGATGGTCGAGCGGGGGTTGCTCCCGGAAGACCGCTGTTCAATGGCGATGGCCGGGGAAAGTCCCTCGATGAAATCGACGTCCGGCTTTTGCATCTGGTCGAGGAACTGCCGGGCGTAGGCGGAAAGGCTCTCCACATAGCGGCGCTGCCCTTCGGCGTAGAGGGTGTCAAACGCGAGCGACGACTTGCCCGAGCCGCTCAAACCGGTCATGACAACAAGCTTCTGGCGCGGAATCTCCAAGGTGAGGTTCTTGAGATTATGCTGTCGGGCTCCTGTGATTTTTATTGTCTCCGCAGCCATTTTGCGTGAAGTTAGGAAGCCTACAAAAAAGCACAATGAACCCGACATCTCCAGATTTAAGTTCCGAGGGTGCAAACCCGGTGCATTTCACCCCCGAGGAATGGATGGAGTTCCGGGTGCGTTATAGCAACATGAAGCACTCCATGAACAACGCGCTCGCGGTGTTCATGGCGCTGGCGGAGCTGGCGCAGCGCAACCCCGAGAATTACGAAAAGCTCGCCCGTTCGGTTTGCACGCGCACTTCGGAGATCGTCGGGTTGATCCAGGAATTTTCCGATTACCTGGACACCAAAGGCTCGCCGCCTCCCGTGCGATAGCCTGGCTGTTCGGCGATTCCTCTGCCTTCAATGGCTCCTTTCCAGCGCTCTTACAGGGCGCAACCGCTTGCTCGCGCGAACCCAGGGCGGCGCTTCGCTTGCCCTGGGCTTGTTTCCTCTACGCTTTCAGCGCGCAACCGCTTGCCCGGCTTGCTTCCTACGCTTTCAGCGCGCAGGAAGTGCGATATGTTCGTGGGCATTTAGAGCGGTTTCGGTTTATTTTGTCGTATGCTCTTCGTCGCGTCGTTGCGGAACAACGCCCCGAAGGGGCACAGGATACCAGCCCAGGGCAACGCCCTGGGTTTACGCGATAGAGCGTCGTGCCCTGAAAGGGCACTGGAAATCCTCGCGATTCCCTTGCCCTTTCAGCGTGCAAGGAATGCGACGCGCAAAATCGAAGAGACTCTAATCCCCGCCGCCTTGTTCCTCTGCCGGTTTGGGCGTCGGTTCGCTCTTCGGTTTTTTGCCCTTTTGCGGTTTGGATTCGTCTTTGTAAAGTTCTTTGAGCACTTCTCCCACCAACGGGGCGGCTACGGTCCCGCCGTGGGTGTTCTTTTGGTTGATGTCGCTCTCGTAAAGCGCCACAAAGGCGTATTTGGGTTTGTCGGCGGGAGCAAACCCGGTGAACCATGCGGCGTTGCGCTCCTTGGTTTTCGGCCCCCATTGGGCGGTGCCGGTTTTGCCTGCGACTTCGATATTCTCCACGCCGCCTTTGCCGCCGGTGCCATGCGCGCCGCTCACCACATCGACGAGCCCTTTCTTCAATGCCGCGAGATTCGGTGCTTTCAAGTCGATCTGGTCTTTGATGCGCAGATCGTAGCCGGTGACAATTTTGTCATCCAAACTCTGCACCTGGAGCACGAGGCGGGTCTGGTAAAACACCCCCCCGTTCGCAACGGCTCCCATCGCTTGGGCCATCTGGAGCGGGGTGACCAGCAGATCGCCCTGGCCGATCGAGAAGTTCGCCAGATCGCCGGAACTGAGTCTGCGGGCTTCGCGTTTTTTCTTGTATTCATCGGTGGGAACCAACCCCTCGGCTTCGGCCCGCAGCGGGATGCCTGTTTTTGCGCCGAACCCGAAACGTTGCGCCCATTCGACCAGCGGCTTGGAACCGGTCTTGATGCCGACCTGATAAAACCAGGTGTCGCACGACTGTTCCATGGCTTGCGCGAAGTTGAGCATTCCGGCGTCGGTTTTTTTCCAATTGCGCATGACGATATTGCCGATCTCCAGGGACGGGGGACCGGGAAACTCGTCTTCGGGGGTGATCGCGCCGCTCTCAAGCGCGGCGATGCCGACGAAAGTTTTGAAGGTGGAGCCGGGCGGATACACGGCGCGATAAGCGCGCGGAATGAGCGGGTGGTTCGGGTCGTCGGACAAGGCCTTAAAGCGCTCCGCGGAGATGGACGGAATGAATTGGTTGGGATCGAAGGAAGGCCACGACGCCATGGCGAGGATGTCTCCGGTGTTCGGGTCCAGGAAGATGAGCGCGCCCCGCTTGACTCCTTTTTGCAGCGTTTTTTCGCAGAGTTGCTGGAGCTTGAGATCGAGCGTGGTCACGACGTTGTAGCCCGGTTGCGGCGGGACGGTGATCTTCTCGTAATCCTTTTTGCCCTTGGCATCGAAATGGAGCGTCACCTGGCCGGGTTTGCCGGTGAGTTGCTCGTTGAAAGCCAGTTCCAGCCCTTCGCGTCCTTCCGCCTCCGGCCAGAGCAGTTCGTTGTTTTCGATGGGAGTGTCGAGCGCGCCGCCCGCCCGGCCTGCATAACCGAGAATGTGCGCCGCCAGGACGCCATTGGGATAAGAGCGCACATACATCGGGTGCAGGACGAGCCCCTCCCCGAGGTGCCCGTCCAACGCTTTTTGCTGGGCAGGCGAAAGATCCTGGAGGATGTCCAGCGGGAGGATGCCCCGGTTGCGGAAATGCCGTTCGATGGCTTTGTCCGAGAGCGAAACGGTGCGCCCGGTGAGGCGTTCCGCCTTGGCGATCTGTTCGTGCGCAAATGCGACCGCCTTGGCTTCGGAATAATCCAGCGGCGCGGGAAAAAGAAGTCCGAGGTTCTGGCAGACGCGCGTGACGGCCAGCGGTTCGCCATTGCGATCGACGATCTGGCCGCGCGGGGCGGGGATTTTCAACACATAAGTGCGCGCGAATTTCTCCGTCAACCAGGTGGGCTTGATATTGTCGGTTTGAGCGGCGGCGGAGCCCGCGAGGGCGAAAAGGCAGCAGAGGAAGGCGATCCGGCGGTGCATGAGGCTGTAAAGCGTAGCGCGCCGGATCGGATTTCTCAAGCGGCTTCCACAAGGTGCAAAATCAGGCGCGCTTTCGGTACAGCCGCAACTGTTCGCGTCCTTCCCGGCCGGGATGCGTTCGCGACGGAACCCAGTGCTCCAGCAGTTCGAAACTGGCCCCGAAGAGCGCGTCGAGTTCCGACTCGCTGACGCCAAACGGCGGCTCGTTCGAGCCGGGTTCGCGATCCGGGTTGAGATAAAACATCGCCAGAAAATGGCCGCCCGGTTTGAGAACCGAAGCGATGGCTTTCGCATAGTTCCCGCGCAGCCCGGGATCGATGGCGCAAAAGCACGTGTGCTCCCAAACCCAATCGTAAGCAGCCTCGTGGGAAGCGGGGAGCGCGAACAGGTCCGCCAATTCGTAGCGTTCGCGGCCCACGGCGGGGTGTTTCCGCGAGAGTTCAATGGCGGAGGGGGCGATGTCGATGCCGACGACTTCCGCACCCGACGCGGCGATGGCGCGCACATCGTGGCCGGGTCCGCAACCCGGCACCAGCACCCGGCCCGAAAGCGGGTGGGTCTTCAAATAGTCCGCAAGCTCGGGATGCGGGCCCCCTTTGTCCCACGGCGAATCCCCGGTTTGGTAGCGCAGTTCCCAGTCACAACTCATGCGTTGGAAGAAACCTCCGGGCGCACGCAGAAGCAAGGTTTTTCGGGTCCATCGCGGGCCAAGGGAGAGGAACACGGCTTGACCGGAGGGCGTTGCGGGGGTCTTATCGGGGAAATGCCTGATTACCTGCTCATCGACATCAGCAACTCGTTTACCAAACTCGTCCCGGCCACACGCGCGGCGTTGATGGGTGCGCCGGTCCGCATTCCTACGCCAAAGCTCAGCGCAGCCGCGATCCGGAACGCGGTGGGGAAGGGGAGCTCCTTTCCGCGCGGGGTGATTCTTTCAAGCGTCGTGCCCGATGCCGAGGCAGCGGTCGAGGCATTCGTTGAAGGTCTGCGCGGCTGCGGCCCCGGAGGCAAGGTGAAGCTGCTCAAAGTGCATCATAAAACCAAGCTCGGGGTGGCGGTCGAATATCCCAAACCGGCTTCCATCGGCGCCGACCGCCTGGCCAATGCCGCCGCCGCCGTGGCATTTTACGGGGCTCCGGCCATTGTGATCGATTTCGGGACGGCGGTGACCTTTGACGTGCTGGCCGCGCCAAAAGGCGTCCCCACCTATGTCGGCGGTGTGATTGCCCCCGGCCTCGAAGTCATGACCGATTATCTGTATCAACGGACGGCCCTCCTGCCGCGCATCGATTTGAGCGAGCCGGTCAAGGCGATTGGCAAATCCACCGTGGACGCGATGCTCGCGGGGGCGGTATTTGGTTATCGCGGGCTGGTGCGGCAGATTTTGGAGGAGATCCGGCGCGAACTCAAAACGGGGCGGCGGCTGCACACCATCGCCACCGGCGGCTACGCGGAATTGATCGCCGAACGGCTGCCGGAAGTGCAGCAGGTGCATCCCAACCTGACATTGGAAGGATTGCGGATCATCGGGAATTTGAATTTGAAATAAGGAGCAGCTCAGAGTGGGCGAGAGGCTTTTTCGAGCGCTATGCGCTCCCCCGCTTCCAATTCCAAACCCGCCGCCGACCTGGGCTGGTTTACTGTGCGCTTTCAGCGCGCAAGAAATTGCCTTGTTGCGTATTTTTCTACAGCAACCCGAGTTGCTTGAAGCTTACATAACCCGGCCCGCCATTACAGCCCGGCGCGCCGATGATCACGTGGTCGAGCAGCGAAATCTGAAGCAGCTCCGCCGCCTCCTTGAGCCGCCGGGTCAGCCGTCGGTCGGCCTCGCTCGGGGTGGGATCGCCCGAGGGGTGGTTGTGCGCCACGATCACCGCGAAGGCCGAGTAGATCAGCGCCGGGCGGAAGATTTCGCGCGGATGGGCGATGCTCTCGTTCACCGAACCGAGCGAAATTTCCTCGATCCGCATGAGTTGGTATCGAGTATCCAATAACACCACGCGCAACGATTCCTTGTGCAGCGCCCGCATCTCCGGGCCGAGCAATTCATAGACGAGATCGGGCTGGTCGATCTTCACCCGCGTGAAGGTCTCCCGAGCCAGACGCGCGCCCAGTCCGAACGCGGCGGCAAGCTGCACCGCCTTGGCCGGGCCGATCCCCTTGATGCCGCTCAATTCCCTCACCGAACACCGTGCCAGCGCCCCAAGCGAGCCATAGCGGGCAAGCAACTGGCGGGCGACTTCGATGGCGTTGGACCCCTGCACCCCGGTCCGCAGCAAAATGGCAATCAACTCGCTATCGCTCAAAGCATCCGCCCCGCGAGAGGCGAGTTTTTCGCGAGGCCGGTCTTCCGGGGGCAGTTCGTGGATGGTGAGGGACATGGCGAAATTGTTACTTTTGCCCAATTGCGGAAAGAGTATCGGGTGAGAGGCTGCAAGAAACTTCTGGACTGATGAATAGCTTGAGGCGGCGAAGAAAGCCAGACCCTGTGACTGGACTGAACATGAAAAGTGGTCGGTTCGCGAGTGCGGGGGGCCAGATGATGCGACTGGCTACCTCCCTGGGTTGCATGCCGGAATCGGAATCCATGCCTTCGACGCTGCCCAAGAATTACAAACCGGGCAAGCCCAAACTGGTCGCGCAGGTGCGGCGCGAGACGGAGCGCAATATAAAGAGCACAAACTTGGCAGCTTCGCATTCAGCGCCAAAGGCGCAGCCCCATGCCAGCCAAACTGCGGATTAGCGTGCGATCATCGCGGCATCGATTTTAATCACCCGTTTGTGAAGCGACAATAACCACGCGCCTCTGGAGCATAATCACCCGGTTCTGGAGCAAAAACCGATTCCGCCATTGCCAAAGCTGCCCGCTCTGTGGAAAATTACCCCATTATGTCGAAACCTGTTGTGCTCATTATCCGCGATGGTTGGGGGATCAATCCAAATGGCCGCGCCAGCGCCCAAGCCGATGGCAATGCCACGCTCCTCGCCAAAACCCCGTTCCATGACGCCCTGTATGCCCGCTATCCCGGCGCGACCTTGAGCGCCAGCGGCCTCGATGTCGGCCTGCCCGAGGGCCAGATGGGCAACTCGGAGGTCGGCCACCTCAACCTCGGCGCGGGACGGGTCGTCTATCAGGACCTCACCCGCATCAACAAAACCGTGGAAGAAGGCAAGCTGCGCGACAACCCCGTCCTCCAGCAGGCGTTCGCCCAAGCCAAAGGCCATCGGCTCCATTTCCTGGGCCTCGTTTCCGACGGCGGCGTGCACAGCCACATGGAACACCTCATCGCGCTCGCCGACGCCGCAAAGGAAGCCGGGGTGGGGGATATCCTGGTGCATGCCATCACCGACGGGCGCGACTGTTCGCCCACCGGCGGCGCGGCTTATTTAAAGCACGTCGAGGACTCCCTCAAGCCGAGCGGCGCACAGCTCGCCACCGTGGTGGGCCGTTACTACGCAATGGACCGCGACAAGCGCTGGGACCGCAACAAGCTCGCTTGGGACGCCATTGTGCTGGGCCGGGGCACCCAGTCCACCCTCAGCCCCAGCGAGACCGTCAGCGATCTCTACGCCAACGGGCAGACCGACGAATTCATGCCCGCTCTCGTCTTCTCGCACGTCAATGAACAACGCGTGCATGACGGCGACGTGGTTTTCTTCTTCAATTTCCGCGCCGACCGCGCCCGCCAGCTTTCCACGGCGTTCCTGCGGCCCGAGTTCGACGGGTTCGACCGCGAAGTCACCCCGAAGGTCCACTACGTCACCCTCACCCAATACGACAAAACCTACGGCTGCCCGTGCGTTTTCGGCCCGCAATCGATGAGCAACATCCTGGGTGAAGTCGTCAGCAACGCGGGGTTGAAACAGCTCCGCATCGCCGAGACCGAGAAATACCCGCACGTCACCTACTTTTTTAATGGAGGCATCGAGCAGGCGTTCCCCGGCGAAGAGCGGGCCATCATTCCCTCTCCCAAAGTCGCCACCTACGATCTGATGCCGGAGATGAGCGCCCCGGCCGTCACCGCGAAAGTGGTCAGCGAACTCCCCAACTTCGACCTCGTCATCCTCAACTTCGCCAACCCGGACATGGTCGGCCACACCGGGGTCGTCGAGGCGGGAATCCGGGCCGTGGAGACCATTGACGACGCGGTGCGCCAGGTCGTCGAGGAAACCCTGCGCCTGGGCGGTCAACTGCTCGTCACCGCCGATCACGGCAACTGCGAAATGATGCGCAACCCGGACGGTTCGCCCCATACCGCCCATACCACCAACCTTGTTCACGTCATCTACGTCGCCCGGGATACCGCCCAAACCACCGTGCAAAGCGGCATCCTTGCCGACGTCGCTCCCACGCTTTTGGGGATGCTGGGGCTGAAGGCGCCTGCGGAGATGACCGGAAAAAATCTGCTCATCCGCTTGCAATCCCAGAGCTAAACGGCTAATCAAACCTTCCCGCGCACTTCGGCGCGCGGTTCTTGCCCGATGGTGTAATGGCAGGCCGTTGGTTCCCATGTTTTTCTCTGTTGTCTCTCTGTAAACCCACTTTTCCCCACTCTGTAAAACTTGACTCATGGGAAACCGTGGGGAACTTTTTAAGATATGGCGTCCTTGAAAACAGTTGCTCGCTCCCTGTTCTGGTGTATCCGTTAAGTGGAGATGATTTTCTCGATGTCTTCGTCGGTCAGTTCCCGGTGGACGCGGTCACCCGCAGTGGTTCTCGATGGTCTTCCGCCTGTGCAATGGACTTTTTGATCCCTTTTTTGTTGCCGAAAAATTTTGAGATGATAGTTTCTCGGTCCCGCGTCGGTAAGATGACAGAGTTCTGGACAATCCGGGACTCGGTTGGACTGACGATTTTTGACCGGTTGGGGTTTTCGGTTGGACTCTCTGGTTCCAGCAATGGACCGGAAATCCGCCTTAAAACTTGCCGGACGTGAAACTTACGGGGTCTTAGCTCAGTTGGTAGAGCGCCTCAATGGCATTTTTCGACCGTGGTGATTTGGTCGTATTCGGTCTGATCCACCCCCAACGCGACTCTCTGAGTCCGAACAGTGTACGACTGCAAATGGCGGTCCTGTTGTTTGTATGGTCTTATCGAGTCTTACGAAGCCTGAAAATTTTCCAACGGGGGGGCCAAGAGGGGGGATTGACCGGTCTGTCGGAGGCGACGCAGATTTTACCCTTCGGTAAAATGAAGCGTGCTTGGAAATACCCCGTGTTGCCTCAAGTCAAAATGACACATGGGAGCAAAAAAGGGGGTGCCGTATTGTGAAAAAACAATTGCATTACTAAATCGGACTGATACTGCTGAAGATGGTGGTACTATGGCAAAAAAGAAAACCAGCCCACATGTTCCTGAACAGTATCGCGGGTTTGCCCTCCAGCCAACGCGCATGGCCTTGCTTTTGCTAAAGGCTCCGCAAGGGTCGTTCGTCAGTATGGAATTGCTTGATGACGTGGCCGTAGAAAACCGCAACGGTGATTTGCACCTCGTTCAAACAAAGGACACCCGTGTCACAAATCCAGTCACTGACAGAAGTTCGGATTTTTGGAAAACATTCGCGAATTGGACCCGTGATGTCCGAGAGAGAAGAATCGACCCAACAAGGACGATTTTTGAATTATACGTGAGTCGCAAAGTTACAGGCAACTTGGTGGCCAAATTTCATAATGCAAAAACCAAACAAGCGGTGGCTGAAGCCTTTGAGACTGCGCGGAATAAACTATGGGGTGCGGCACCAAGGTTTCCATTGCGGGAAAAAGTGGCCGAAACATTGAAGCCGCATCTGGAGGAGGTCTTTGGTCCCGGCGCAGCGGCATTCCAAGCAATCATTGAGCGGTTTCAACTGACTTGTGCCATAGAGAGCCCGGCGCTGGACTTGGAGCGTGAGGTCTCAAGCAATCCGTTAGTCCCCCCAGAACTCATACCCGAATTACTGGTCGATATTCACGGTTGGCTTAAAAGGTTAACAGACCCGCAGCTGGAAACCGGAAAAGCACCGATTATTGAACGCGACAATTTTCACCTCTTGCTGAGGGCATCATTTAGCAGGCTGATGCCATCGGGCGCACTTCCTGATCTTGCATTGACACCGCCTAGAGCAGACGAAATTCTTGGGCTCATGGGCCTCACATTTGTGCAGCAACTGGAGATTATAAAGGTTGACAACGAATCTCGGCTTCGAGCGATAATATGCTTCTTTAAAGCTGGTGCGACGCGATCAGCTTGGGCCGAAAAGGGAATGGCTCTGGTAAATGAAGATTCCGTCAAAGAATTCGAGGAGGGATTGAAACATGTTTGGCGTAATCATAAGGAGGAGGTCTTTTCGGACCCATTGCGTACCGATGAACAGTTGCGCGGGAGGTTGCTTCTTGGAAAATGTGAGCAACATCGTTGCCCTGTAGAGGGAAAAGGTGTCCCCGAGTATTTTTTGCCTGGATGTTTTCACGCCCTCTCGAACGAGATGCACATAGGTTGGCATCCTCAGTTTGACCGCCTCCTTAGACCGGTTGCCGCATGACTTCACTCGCCCATGAATTGAGGATCATCCAAAATCCGGCACTAGGCGCGGTGCTGTTATGGCGCTTTGCAACTGCTTATTCAAAGTCGCATCCTACCCATGCCGCCCCTCCTTTGCCGCAATCATTCCTCGTTCTTCCAATGATCTGGCACGAAGACACGGCAAATCACATTGCTTCAACAAGAAGCCAATCGGGGTTGCGCGCATTTGCAGCCAAATTCACGGACTCGCGACCATCCCAACTGGATATTCTGATCAGCTTGAATGAACGTGCGGCGAGATGGCGACCTAAAACGCGAGAGGCTCTTTGTATGGCTTTTGGCGTCGGGTTGTTGCGACTCGGAATGGACGGGGGGCTAATAGCATCAGAAAACGAATGGGATGACAACAGTCAGGAGCCC
>CAIYQA010000143.1 GCA_903928175.1 uncultured Spartobacteria bacterium
ATAGCGTGCACCTCCGTAGGGTGCGCCGTCCAAATCCATCATTGGCTCACCAATCACAAACTCGAAAAAGTCACCTGATTTCTGAGCAGCGGCTCCCTGCAACGCTGCGAGAATGACGTTTGAGAGATTCCCTGCATCCGGCAGATATTCCAAGCCGAGGTCAATATCCTTCGTAGTGCGGGCAAGCGCCAGCTTGAGTTCAAGGGCGTAGCCTCCTTTCAATAGCCACGGTGGATTATTGTTTGCAAAAAGTCGAACAAGTAACCGGTCAAAAGCCACTTGTCGTCGCACGCGCTGAAGGTCAACCCCTTCCTTTTTGGCGAACATGGCCAATCGATCTTCCAATGCGCGTCGAAATGCCGTTGCGGTTGAATAGTTTTTCGTTTCGTTCATCATCACGTTTCAAATATCTGTGCAAGCCAAGGGGCAAGACTCTTTCGCGACAGCGTAAGTTCAATCTGCTGGCGTGTGATCAGTCCGCGGCGGCGTCCCTCCCGAAATGCCTGCTCAATCAGATCGCGATCCGCATCGCCCGATGCAGCAACGTCCAGAATGGAGCGCATAGCAGTCGTGACGGCATATCCATGTTCCCGGATAATTTCTTCGGGAGCGAGCCGTGCTTTGTGCAGAACGAGCACCGGCGGCACGGTGCTGTTGCGACGAAAGCCAGGTGGAACCGTCATGTGGAGCTTGGATGGGTTTACATCTGAAAGTTCACGAATCTGGAGGGCTGTTGCGTGCGAGTAAACGCCTTGGGGAACCCCTTTTCGATCTCGCGACCAAAGCGACCAGAGAACAAGGTGTCCCGATTCCGTGAGAGGAAATCGGATGAGACGGTAGATGCCCCGATGCTCGCGAATCCAGTTGCCGGCATGCACATGATAGCTGTGTGTGTTGCGAGCGAAACCGGCTTCGACTGCCTGCGCCATGGTAAAATACCCCGCCTGACTCTCCGCTAGATCGAAGAGTCGCTCATGATTTGGCCTCGGATATGCACACACGTTCAATTTTTCTGAACATATATGCAGATTTTCGGTAAATCCAGTATATTTTTCTCTGGATAGAAATGTCGATAGAAACTGGCAAGCAGTGACATTTTCATCCAACGCAGCCGACAAACACCGCATTTCATGCGGCGAATAAGATGCTGATTCACTGCAGCACAGCAGCCAGCACCGTAGTGGTGCCTTCCTTGCCGTTCGACAGAGGCATGCTAAATTCTCTTATGAGCTTGTTTCATTCCGGGATGAATCACTGGCAGCGCCAATGGCTTAGCGATCGGCTTCACGGGAAAAATGCGACTCCGCCTGTTGCCGAAACACCGATTAGCATCACCCCCAAACCAACACGCAAAACGACAAGAGCCAAGAAAACTCAAAAGACTCCCAAGGGTAATACTCAGTAAAGGTGTGGATTTCATGCAGATTCCATAATTTTGCAGCGTAAACGCTGCATAATCTTGCAAAACCAGTAATCTTGGGTATCGTAGTAACACCCTATGGATAAGCAGAGTTACGCAAGTAATACTAAGTGTGCTAAAAATTCGAATCCCGTTAGGGTCGCCATCAGCCTCAACGACTTACGTCGATCAGGTTGACTTGCATGACAGTTGCATGACAAAAAATGCAACTGCCCCGGCCCAAAAAGCGGGCCAGGAATCAAAGATTCGCACAGTCCAGTCAGGCTCCGTCACCGTCAGAATCTACGAGGGTCTCAACCGCGAAAAGCCCTGCTTCACCGTCATCTGGTATGTCGGGGAGCGGCGCATGCGGAAAGGTTTCTTCGATCTCCGCGAGGCCAAGATGTTCGCCAAGGATCAGGCCGAGAAACTCGCCGCAGGCCAGGTGAACTCCCCGACCGTCACCGTTGCCCAAGCACAAGACATGAAGGAGGCGCTCCGTCGGCTCGGGCCGCTCGGAACCCCCGTTCACGTCGTGGCGGGCGAATACGCCGATGTGGTGAACCAACTCGGGAAGACCGGCACGCTGCGGCAGGCGGTCGAGTTCTTCCTGCACAACTCCATCCGGCCCGACATGCAGCGCACCGTGACGCAGGTGATGGACGAGTTCCTCGCCTCCAAACGCGCCAACGGTTGCAGCCGGGTTTACATCGAGGATTGCACCTGGCGGCTTCGCCGGGTTGCGCGGGATTTTCAGATGCCCATCGCCCACATCTGCACGCGGGACATTGAGGAATGGCTCGGCAAGCTGACCACCAGCATCGTGACCCGGAACGACTTCCGGCGGCTCATCATCACGCTCTTCAATTTCGCCCGGCGCCGGGGCTACCTCCCCCGCGACCGCGAGACCGAGGCGCGCTGGCTTGAAAAGCCGAAGCTCAAATCCAAGCCGATCCAGATTTTCACGCCGCAGGAGTTGGACGAATTGCTGTCAGTCGCAGAGGGACAACCCAAGCTCGCCATCGCGCTGGGGGCGTTCACCGGCATCCGCTCTGCCGAGTTGCTGCGGCTCCGCTGGGAGAATTTCAATTGGGAGGAAGGCGTGATCGATCTCGGGTGCGATCAGACCAAGACCGCCTCCCGGCGACTGGTGCCTATCCTGGAGCCGCTCAAGGCATGGATCGCGCCGTTTGTGAAGCGGGAGGGCTCGGTGCTCGGATACAGCCTGCCGGTCTGCCTGGCGGAAGCGTTCTCAACGACGGCCAAGAAGGCGGACAAGGCGCGGCGGGAAAATGATCCCGACGCTCCGGAACTCAAGTGGAAGGTGAACGGGTTGCGCCATTCCTACGCCAGCTACCGGCTGGCAATGGTCGAGGACGTGGCCAAGGTGAGCCTCGAAATGGGCAACTCGCCGCAGAAGATATTCAGCAACTACCGGAAGGTCGTCACCAAGAGCCAGGCGTCCGCATGGTTCGGGATCATGCCAGATATGCCGGAAAATGTCTTGATGATGGAACCTCCCTCGCCTGCGGTTGACATGCAATCTGTGCTATGAACATGCAAACATCTCTCATTCCCAGCGAAGACCGGTTGCTCACGGACAAAGAAGCCGCTGATTACCTCCGGATCAAGGTGCGCCAGCTTTACAACTGGCGCGTATCCGGCCTCATCCCCTACATGCGAATCGGCAAGGCGCTCCGCTATCGCAAGTCGGCCCTCGACAATGCCTTGGCCCGGTTCACACGGGGCGGCGGTCATTGTGGGTGAACCCCGCCCCAAGGCTTCACTGATTCGATTTCACAGGATCAGTTTATCTTGCGAACGGTCACATCCTTTTCCGCGTTGAGTTGCTTTATACGGCTCACAGCACGAGCGAAGTCCTCAGGAAACTCAAAATCGAGCAGGACAGCAGCTTTCTCAAACTCACCGAGTTCTCTGGAAATCTCAGCCGCAAAGATTCGGTCTTCTGGATCGGATTCGTTAAAGAAAGTGCGCAGTTTTTGGAGGTTTTCCCGGTGATCTGGCGGAAAAGATGCCCCTGGTTCTCCATGACGCACCGGGTCGTTAACGGCCCACCAATAGCGATGTCGAAGATAACGCTCTTTCTTGGGTGTGTGACTAATGCCGGGAGCTAGGACATCTTGGTAGTCGCTCAGACTGGGATCGAGAGCGAATGGCACATCCGGGTATTTATTGTCTCTTCGCTCCCACGGAAACTCCTTGGCGATTTCTTCGCATTCATCGGTCCAGAACAGTTCATGGGTGTCGGGGTGGCATCGAAGCCAAGGCTCATCGGGTAGCATCGGAGCTTCGCACCTTCCGTCTGTCCAGAAAGTAGCTCCAAAGGTGTTTCCGGTGATGATACTTGAGATTTTAACCAGTGCGCCTGTAATTGGCGTCTTCAAAATGCTGTTTGGGCCGGGTTGCATAGGATGAGTTCGAAGGCTGATGTCAGGCCTGATTTTAGAACCCTGGTAAGACAAAGACAGGCCTACCCCTGCAATAATAATTCTGCCGCATTTCGCACCCGTGTCTGCAATTCTTTGGGGGCGAGGACTTTTGCATGACCGCCCCAGCTCAGCACCCAGCGGGTAATTTCTTCGAGGTCACTGAGTTCCAGGGTCATCTCGATCCCTTCGCTGCCGTCTTTACCCAACGGCTTGATCTTCTGTGACGCATGCCAGCGGCGCTCGCTGACGAGCCGGGCGGCGAAGGCATCGAACTGAAGCCGAATCCGATGGTGCCCTTTGCCGCTGAACACGCCGAAGCTGGAACCGAGGTGCTTGGAAATCTCAAAGTCTGCCGGGCGTTTGAATTTGGTGGTCGTAAGACGGACATCGCGCATCCGGGGCAGCGCAAAGGTGCGGAGTTGCTGGCGTTCGAGATCGAAGGCGAAGAGATACCATTGGTTTTCGATGCAGGCCAGATGGTAGGGCTGCACCTGGCGCTGCTCGTAGCGGGTGCTTCCCAGCTTTTTGTATTCAAAACCCACTTCCATCGACCGGAGCACCGACCGACTCAAGTTTTCAAAGAGCACGAGGTCGGCTTCCGTCGTTCCGAGATTGCGGAAGGAGAACGACGCATCCAAGTCCCCCCAAGGGAACGTGATGCTCTCCTGCAGGCCATCGCTGATTTTATGGAATGCGGCATGGAGCGGTTTCTCAAATGGGGTTCCCTTGTATTGATCGAGCACCTTTTGCGCGACGAAAAGGGCGATGATCTCCCCCTCGGTGACTTCAATGCTTGGAAAATTGGCGACGGGCTTGGAGTAGAAGAACCCAAACCTCAATGGGTCGTATTCTATGGGGAGGTTGAGCCGGTCGCGCATGAAATCGATGTCCCGCTGCACGGTCTTGGTGGAAATCTCCAGCATCTCGGCCAGTTTGCGACAGTTTGGAAACTTGCCCTCCTTAATCTGCTGGTGGAGTTGCTGCATCCGGGCAAGAGACGGACGGGAAAAGCCGCGCGAAGAAGAAACCGGGGACTGATGGGACAATGACTGCCGGGATTCCGTGGACAACCGATTCCGGGCGCTTTTTGCAAGCGGGTTCCTGATTTTGGTGCGGGCCATGGAGAGCCGATACTCCAGAGTAAATCCCATAGGCAAGAAAAAAGGCGTGGGGTGGGACAGTATTTGTCCAGCACGATTTGGTTAAATCGTGCCGTTGTTGAAAGATCGGCTCCGTGGAACGGAGCGCAGCCAGGGAGATCGCTCGGTGATCCAAAAGGATTTGCAAGAAGGCAGCGCAGGATCTGCGGGGCCGACCTTTCAGCAACAAAACCTTACCATTTCCAAAATCCATGAAATCCACACAGAATATCATGATCCTTCTGCGTAAAGTCTTTGACCTCCGGCCCACACTCGCCCCAATCCCGGTGCAAACAGAGTTTCGGTTTTTAAATCCCCGGAAACCCAGCTGGTCAAAATGAAAAGAAAGCGGTAAACACGACTTCAATCACTCACAACGAATATGGCGCACGGAAGTAAATGGACGACCTTCTGCAACTCAGAAGAGGAGATTATGAATAACATCCGCTCCCTTGTTGAACAGGGGGAGCTATTGGAAGGTTCGAGGGATGCCATCCTGGAGGGGGGTTATGGTCACATTCGCAGCGCGGAGCGGCCCCTTTCCGCAATCGCGGCCATTCGAAACACCGGTCAAGGCTTCGAATTTGCATCCGCCTATCCGGTGCCTATGGATGTTGCAATGAACGATCTGGAAGTCCATTCCATCGAACCTGCCACGAACGATGAAGACGAGTTTGAGAAAAACGTCCGCGCGATAACTCGCGACGGCAGTGAAATCGCTTTTTTTTGCCCTGCATTTTCGTTCTTCGAACCGACGTTTGAGAACGCAAAACGCTTTCGGTTTGGATTGGGAGCCATCGCATACACTCTCGAAAAAGCCCCCAGCGAGATTGAAATCACCGAGGGAGATTTTTTTGAGCATGCGAAGAAATGCCGGATGGAAGAAGAACCCGACTTTGACCCCGCAAGCTTCACTGCCGCAATCGTCCGCATGGACACTTTGCGTTGCTATATCGAACGCGAAGAAGGAGATTTCGAGTTTCAGTCAGTGGTCGAGGAAATAACCCCGTTTTCATTTCTTTCCGCCAATGGCTACATCATGCTCATCAATCTCATCCCGGAAGATCGGGTGCCGATTATGGTAAAGCTCTACGCATCGCAAAAAGTGCTTGGTTCTTACATCCCGCAGGTGGGTGACCCGATTCGCGGCGTGGCTGGACTACAAGGAGTTCCGTTTGAGGCGATTCCCGCTGACAAGCCTTGGATGGATTCCTCCGAAGCAGCCCACGAAGGAGGCAAGTATGACGGGATCATGGAAGGGGTCTCCTGGATGTGGTCTAATCTGCATCTACCGCTTGGCGTTCAAGTCATAGGAGGTGCATTTATTGGTGCAGGCTGGGAAATCACCTATATTGAACAGGCTCTCTTCCGGGATTTTGTGCCAGCTCTAGTCGTGGAAAGGAATGACAAACGGTTGTGGGTCTATGTAAGTTCCGGTATCAAAGACTTTTGCTCTCCTGCAAGTTGCTCGGAGGAAATCATCAAAAAGCGGGAAGATCTCGCCGCATCGCAGGGTGGGAAATATCTCCAATTAACAGTCAATTTGGAACCCGGTGAAAGATCCTTTGATGTTTCTGTAGAAGGATTAGGTGAACTTGCCGAAGAGATACGTCCGGTTCTCAGTGTCTATCGTCCTGAACGCTTTGAACCGGTGGTAATTGGTGGGGAGAAGAAACCCGATCCAGTATTCGATGAAGCGGTTGCTGCCACAACTTTTGCACGATGCATCACGGACGGCGATCTCGCTGAGCTTTCGAGGATGCTTGTCGAGGATCTGGATTTCGTCAGTGAATGCATTCCCATTCAAATTAAGGGACGGCAGCAGTTCTTGGCCTACCTTGGCAATCATCTCTC
>CAIYQA010000144.1 GCA_903928175.1 uncultured Spartobacteria bacterium
AAGAAGTATTGCGAGCAAAGGAACAATATCCGGTGCCTGTGCCGGATAATGTGCTTCGAGATAATTCGCCAGCTTACCGAATTTAACCTTGGAGGTGTCGCCGGGCACAAAATCCAAAATAGTTTCGAGCATGACGATGAGCGGATAAAAAGGCGACTGGCTGAATTCCGGGAAGCAGCGCAATTCGCGTATTGCGTGCGGCTGGTTGGCTAGTCGTTGTGTCAGTGCGAGTAGCAAACGGGACTTGCCGATACCAGCCTCTCCCTGTATCAGCACAACTTGGCGCGAGCCTTGCGCGGCTGATTTCCACAGCTTCAACAGCTTGGCTATTTCAGTATTGCGTCCGGCTAACGGAGTCAACTGCGCGGCGGCATCCAAACGGGTGCGGGCACCGCTTTCCTGTAGCACCTTGAATATTTCCAGTGGCTGCGCCAAACCGGGGAAGAGTTGTACCCCCAAACTTGCGCAATCAAAATATCCGTCCACAATAGCGCGCGTCTCCTGGCTGATCACCACTCCGTTATGCGCGGCACTTTGGCGCAACTGGATGGCGAGTTTTGATGTTCTGCCGGAGGTGTCCGGCATCGCCAACTCGCCGCCGGTGATAACCAGCCCCGTGTGTACCCCCGCACGAATTTCAATGTCCGGCACCGCTTCCCGTGTGACCGCCAACGCGGCTTGCACCGCACGGCGCGCGGCATTTTCAAGGGCTTGCGGATAACCGAAATAAGCCAGCAAACCGCCGCCGTGCGTTTGCACGATATGCCCTGAAAACTGGCGGATAATTGCCACACAGCTGGCTTGGGGTGTACGCAGCAAATCCATCACCTCATCAGGGTCGTCAATCTCGGCAAGGCTCAGTTCGCAATACAGCACGGTTACTTGGCGACGCTCTGAATGGGTTTGTGGAATGGTTTGCCGGTCGGGTTTCAATTCGGGCCGGATAAATAGCTCACCCTTGATAATTCGCTCGGCCAACTGCCGGGTTTCCTCGCTGGGCAATACGCCCAACTCAATTTTTAGCAGGCGACTGCAGGCTTCATACTGGACGATGGCCGCGCTGTTTTGTCCGTCCATCGCGTAAAGGCGCATCACCCGGCGGTGAGCATCCTCGTTCCACGGCTCCAACTCCGTATGGCGCAAAGCGAATTGCAATGCCTTGCTGTAGTTGGCTGCTTGCTCTTGCTGAGTTGATAGTCGTTCCAGCAAGGCGAGCGCACGGCGATGCATGGCCTCGCGTTGTATTTGGAGCCAGTCTTCAAAATCGGGACTATCGGGCAAAGACAATCCCGCCAGAAATTCGCCCTTATATAAAGCGATTATTTCTTCTTCATTCTGTCCGGCTTTGGCGAGGTTTTCCGGTGAGGCGCTCAGCCGTCCGGTGAAAACCAGAGCATCCACATGGCAGCCGGGAATGTAACGGATAGTGTGTTTGCCGGAGGCAAACATGGTTTGGCCGCTGGGCACTTCCAGCACCCGGCGCAAATCAAATAAGGTTCGGCGCAGATTGCCCCGCGCTGTAGCGGGATCATTGTTGCTCCACAACAACGCGGCTAAAGCTTCCCGGTTGTGATCCTGCTCCCTTTCCACGACGAGGTAAGCGAGTAGTGCGCGCATTTTGTTATAAGAAAATCCGCCAACGGAATGCCCATTCAGGTAGGCGTTAAAGCCGCCCAGCAAACTGAGTTCGATACCGTGATGGTTGGGAAGTAAGGGCATATTATCTACTCCACACTCTGCCAAATGACCGTAGGCCATCCATGGGAACGCTGCAGCAATGCACGGGTGACAACTTGAGCATTGTTCACGGAGGCACGGCCTGTTACCCAGAAAAAAT
>CAIYQA010000145.1 GCA_903928175.1 uncultured Spartobacteria bacterium
ATTACTTAAAAATCTTAAATAATATTTAATGCTTCGCACCAACGTTTTTGCAAAGCGCACACCAATCTACGGATTATTCCGTACATTACCCCTTTGGGTTGCAGTCCCTCTTGACACAATGGCCTCCCCCTGCATTTATAACACTCTTTATTTCCGAGACTTATATATTCATGAAGTCAACCCCCACGCGAAACACCACTCCCCAGTTTTCTGTAGCTGGCGTTGCGGGGAGTAGCGGAAAAACGCAGGGAAAACAGGAACAGCGCGCCCCAAAAAGCAAAGGGGAACTCCTTGCGGCCAATGCCCTGCTCGCGGCGGAAATTGCTGAGCGGGAGCTGATCGAGAGGGAACTCAGAAAAAGCGACGAGCGCTACCGTGTGTTGGTGGAAACATTGCCGGATGTGATTTACGAATTCGATGCGGTAACCGGAAACATCACTTTTCTGAATTTAGAATTTGAGAAGGTCACCGGGTGGACCCGCTCGGAGTGGATCGGCCAGCCGTTCACCGGCCTTCTGCACCCGGACGATATTCCGCTCGCTCAAGCCTCGTTCCTCAAAAACTGCCGCGGCAAGTCGCCGGGCCGCAATGAATTTCGGATTCGTTGCAAAACAGGAGATTACGCCACAGGGGAATTCACCAGCATCCCGCAAATCCACAAAGGCAAGGTGGTCGGCGAACTCGGCATTGCCCGGGATATCACCGAGCGCAAGCAGATGCAGGAACTTCTCCTGCGGAACCAACGCCTGGAGAGCATCGGTTCGCTTGCGGGCGGCATCGCGCACGATCTCAATAATATCCTCGGGCCCATCATCATGTCCGCCTCCATGTTGGGAGAAGATCTCCCGAAGGAAACCACCCAGGAACTCGTGGTCATCATCCAGGAAGCCGCGCAACGCGGAGCGGATATCGTGAACCAAGTGCTCACTTTTGCCAGGGGAGCCAAGGGCGAATATGCCATCCTGGAGCCGCGCGCGCTCATCAGCCAGATCGAGAGATTCCTCAAGGAAACTCTTCCCAAGACGATCACTTTCAAAGTATCGCTTCCGGACGGGCTCTGGAACGTGACCGGGAACATGACGCAGTTGCATCAAGTGTTCGTGAACCTTTGCGTAAACGCCCGCGACGCCATGCCCGAGGGCGGCAATCTCTCCGTGAGCGTCAAAAATTTCGAGGTTTGCAAAGAATTCGCTTCCAGAGTTCCCGAAGCCAGACCAGGACGCTATGTGCGGATCAACGTCACCGATACGGGCAGCGGCATTCCCCGCGCAAGCCTCCAAAGAATTTTTGATCCCTTCTTCACCACCAAGCCGCCAGGCAAAGGCACCGGGCTGGGGCTCTCGACTTTGCTGGGCATCGTGAAAAGCCACGGCGGTTTTGTAATGATCGACTCCAAGCTCGGCAAAGGGTCCAAATTCAGCGTCTATTTTCCCGCGACCGCGCAACCCCAAGCTCCTTTAAAAAACCCGGTGGATTCCACCATCCCGCGCGGCAAGGGCGAGTTGATTCTTGTCGTCGATGACGAAAACTCCATCTGCAAAATGGCGAAGACGATCCTGACAAAGACAGGCTACAAAATCATGACAGCTTCCGGCGGAAGAGAAGCTCTTGAACTGTTTACAAAGCACAGCGCAACCATCCGAGCCGTGTTGACGGATCTCGCCATGCCCGCGATGGACGGAGTGGCGCTGACGCGCGCTTTGCATAATTTGAACCCTTCGCTTCCCGTAATCGCATCCACCGGGCTCGCCGCCGAGATGCGCTACAAAGAACTGTACCACTTGAACGTGCGCTCGTTTCTTTCCAAGCCTTACAACGCGCAACAACTTCTAGCCGTTGTCTATAATGCACTCCAGGGAAGCCAGGCGGGGGCAAATTAATCCGCCCCCCAAACACAGCGGTATTACTTGATCGTCTCCTCAAATTTTCCGTCCGGCTGCATCCCGAGTTCCACTGCCCGCTGGTAATGCTTGCGCGCACTTTCCTTGTTGGGCGGCTGGTTGGTGGCCAGCAGCACGGCGAGATTGTATTGCGCGTCGGCGTAGTTTGGGTCGAGTTGGATTGCCGTCTCAAGCTCCTTGAGCGCGGCTTCCGTCCACCCTTTTTTCGCCGCCGCGATCCCCAGGAAATTGTGCGAAGTGGCGCTCCTGGAATTCACGGCCACGGATTGCGTAAGCGAAGTAATCGCCTCGTCATATTTGGCTTGCTGGAAATAAACAATGCCCAGGGTGGAATGGGCGAAAGCGTCCTCGGGCGCGAGGGCGATTACTTTTTTGAACGTCTCCTCGGCCTGCTTTAATTGCCCGGCGCGGAATCGGGCGACGCCCAGGTTCGAGAGGGCGTAGATGTTCTTGGGAGCCTGGCTGACCATTTTTTCGTAAGCGCGCTCGGCTTCGAGGTATTGGCCCCTGTTGAACTTCTCTTTGGCCTCCCTTGCGAGCGCCTGAAGTTCGGGCGGCACGCCGGGTTGCGTTTCCGTGGCCACTTTGGGGACGTCAACCGCGGACGAATCGGCCGGTGCCGCGTTGCTCGGGAGTTCGCCTTCAATCGGGCTCGAAGCCGGGAGGTTTCCGGAGGTGGGTGCCGCAATGGAGATCGAAAGGGCGCCCGGGGTGTTGTCGATGATTTCCATCTGCGGCGATTTGAAGAGCGCACGCTCGGCATCGGTGAGCTTGACGACAGGCTGGCTCAACAGGGCGATCTGCTCTTTCAACGCCTTGGAGCGGACCTGCATCCGGTCGAGTTCGCCCAAAACCAGCTTGCGAGCTTGCTCCCTGCGGGCTTGTTCCTTGAGTTCCCGTAATACGATTCCCCGCAGCAGCTCGTTTTCCTGCGTGAGCTTCGCTTGTTCTTCGCCTGCGGGCGCTTTCGTGGCGGCAGTCGCGGCGTCGAGTTGCTTTTGTAATTCCGCGATGAGCGACTGGTTGTTCGCCCCTTCTTTTTGCGCAGCGGCGAGTTGGTCCTGCACACCCGTGAGTTGGGATTGGAGCGCAGCGATTTGCTGGTTTTTTCCAGGCGCAGCGCTGTTGAAGCTGGCAATGGTTTTTTGCGCCTCATCGAGCTTCTTCATCAACGAACTGTTTTCGGCGAGCAGTTTCTCCACCTGGCCCTTGGCTGCGTTGGCTTTGGCGAGTTGCGTCAGCGCGCTGTCGCGCTCGGCGGTCACGGTTTCGACAGTCTTTTGGGTCGCCACCAGTTTTTGGGTCGCGTTGGCGGCTTCCGCCCTGGCGGCTTCGCGCTCCTGCGCCATCGCGACGAGCTTTTGCTCGGCGGATTCGAGTTCCGTGGCGAGTTGCGTGCTTTTGGAAGCGGCGGCATCCCGTTCCTGGGCCAGCTTGAGCGCGCGGCTGTGAATGAGTTCGCCTTGTTCCTCGGCGACCTCGCGGTCAGCCTTGGCGTCTTCAAGAGCGTTGCGCAGTTTTTCCAACTGCGCTTTAAGCGTCTCGGTTTGCGCGGCGGTGGCCTTGTCTTTCTCCTGTGCCTGACTCTCCATTTGCTTGCGGGTCGCCTCCAACCGGGCCTGGAGATCTGTCTCGTTGGCTTGCGCACGGCTCAACTGGGCCTTGGCCTTGGCGGCTTCCGCCTTCACAGCTTCCAACTCGGCTTGCACCGTTTTGAGCGCCCCTTTTTCATGCCCATTTGCATCCTCTGCCGCTTGTTGCATTTGGGTTTTCAGAACCGCCTCGGTTTCCTTGGATTGGGCAAGCTGTTTGCGCACGGCGGCTTCCTGTTCACGCGCTTGCGCCGCCTCGGCATTGGCGGCCTCCACTTTCGCGGCCTCGGCTTTGCGGATTTTTTCCGCCTCTTCCCGGGAGAGCGCGACGGAACGATTCAATTTGCCGGTGGCTTCCTCAAGCTGGCTGGCAATGCGCGCCTTCTCCTGCTGAACGGATTCCAGTTGCTGGCGGGACTGCTCGAGTTGCTGTTTGATGGCCGCCATCTGCGAGCGCATTTCCCGAGCCGCCCGATCAAACGCGTCCCCTCCCCCGGCATCCGGCGCCTGCGTGCTCGCGCGAGCCGGAGTTTCCTTGACCCCCGGCAGCAGATTCGGGTCGAGCCCCTGCTGCGGCAAGGGTGGCGGGACTGCAATGGGCGGGGCTTCCAGGGCGATCTTCTCTTCCAGTTTTTGAATCGAGTCGGCGACTTTCTTTCTGCGGTAGGCAACCACCTGCGGATTCCAGTCCGGGCTGCGCTGTTGCAACTGGTCGAGCACGCTTCCCGCGAACCGGTATTTGGCGAGCGCCGTCTTGAAGCTCCCCTGGTTTTCGAGCTTCTCCGCCTGCTGGGCGCTCATATAGGCATTGAGGAAAACTTCACCGGGGTCGCCGGACTCCGCGCGCCCTGCGGGGGCAAGCAAAAGGCAAACCGCGAGAATAAGGAGAAAAATCGGGGGGAGCCGCATAATGGATAGGGAGAATGGAACTTAGTGGAAAACCCGTTTCCATGCAACCGCTAGAAAGAATGTCCTCCCAAAATTCTGAATTGTGAAAAATCCGCTTCCCCCCGGCCCTGTGCCTGTCTTAAATGCGCGGCGGTAACACCTTTTATGAAAACTCCTATTAAAGTCGCCGTGACCGGGGCCGCCGGTCAAATTGGTTATTCTCTGCTGATCCGCATCGCTTCGGGATCCATGTTTGGCCCGGATCAGCCCGTGGAACTCCACCTTATCGAAATCGAACCCGCTCTGCCCGCCCTGCAAGGCGTTGTGATGGAACTCCAGGACTGCGCGTTTCCGCTCCTGAACGGCATCGTCGCCACCGCCGACCTCAATGAAGGCTTCCGCGGCGTAAACTGGGCGCTGCTCGTCGGCTCCGTTCCCCGCAAGGCCGGGATGGAACGCGGCGATCTGCTCGGCATCAACGGGAAAATCTTCACCGGCCAGGGCAAAGCCATCGAGGCCAACGCCGCAAGCGACGTGCGCATCCTCGTGGTGGGCAACCCGTGCAACACGAACTGCCTCATCGCGATGAACAACGCCAAGAGCATCCCGTCCAACCGCTGGTTCGCCATGACCCGCCTGGACGAAAACCGCGCCAAGGCCCAGCTCGCCGCTCGCGCCGGAGTGCACGTCTCGGAAGTCTCCAACGTCGCCATCTGGGGCAACCACTCGGCCACCCAGTATCCCGATTTCTACAACGCCAAGATCGCC
This sequence comes from uncultured Spartobacteria bacterium, assembly GCA_903928175.1. Classification (GTDB taxonomy): domain Bacteria; phylum Verrucomicrobiota; class Verrucomicrobiia; order Chthoniobacterales; family Chthoniobacteraceae; genus UBA695. The sequence continues at coordinate 5,150 of CAIYQA010000145.1, forward strand.
GGCAAACCCGCGACCGAGGTGATCCCCGACGAAGCCTGGCTCAAGGACGTCTTCATCCCGACCGTGCAGCAGCGCGGCGCAGCGATCATCAAAGCGCGCGGCCTTTCCAGCGCCGCCAGCGCCGCCAACGGCGTCGTCGATACCGTCCGCTCCCTCACCACGCCGACCCCGGCGGGCGACTGGAACAGCGTCGCGGTGTGCAGCGACGGCTCCTACGGCATCGAGAAAGGCCTCATCGCCTCCTTCCCGATCCGCAGCAACGGTTCGGAATGGGAAATCGTGCAGGGCGTTCCGGTGAACGCCTTCTCGCAAGACCGCATCGACAAGACCGTCGCCGAGTTGAAGGAAGAAAAGGCGCTCGTCGCCGCTCTTCTCTAAACCGGTTTTTGGAATTCTTAAAACGCGGAGGGCTCCAAAGGCTCTCCGCGTTTTTTTGTCCCTGCTCCACTCCGGGAGCCCGCCTTAAAACTTCACATTCAGATCAACCTGATAAACCTGGACCGCTCGCGCGTCGGCGAGCTTTGCCCCGTTGGTTGTTTGCCCACCAAAGAGATTGTTGCGAAGGTTGTCCGCAGCCATGCCGGTCACCTGAAGGATCACGGCATCCGTAAAATTGTAGGCAAGCGACGCCTTCCAGCCTTTCATGTTCAAGCGACTCAAGGCCCAGTCCGAGTCGTTCAAATTGGGATCGACGGCAGCCAAGCCCACCTGCCGATAATTCAGCGCCAGAGCCCAGTCCCCCTTTTTTATATTCTCGCCCAGTTGAACGCCCGCAAGCCAGGCGAAGCTGTCCTTTTTGGCATGCGACTGCACCGTGTCGAAATCAACAATCCGCCCATTTCTATCCCGGATCGGGAACACATAGATGTCGTTGACCCGTTTGCCTCCGGCGGTGTTATAGGTTCCGTCCCAGAGAATTTTGAATTTGCGACCGCATACCGGGAAAGAGAAATCGCCCGGGAACTGGAGGAGCGAGAGATCCCGCGTTTCCCCCCACCCCAGGGGTAACCCGTCGCTGCCGGTGCCGTTGATCACCTGCGCAAACCCTTGTTGGTTCCACACGAAATTCACCTGCGTGGGGTTGTAGGTCAGGTAGGCCGGGGCAAGCGTCAGCTTCACGTTTTCGCAAAACGAATAGGTAAACAGGAGTTGCTCCTCAAAAAGGTACGCATCGGTGTTGAAACCGGGGGGATTAAACTCCTGATTGTCATCAAAGATAAATTGTCCCGCAATCAAAGTGAGCGTCCACGGGCAGGCAATGGGCGAGCGCCGGACAGAAAGGATCGTCTTTCCATCGGCGGCGTATTCCACCGTTTCCTCCTCGCCGCAGCAAAAGAGCTTGTGAAATTTGAAGATTTCCATCGCACCGGAGGGGTTGATGTCCGGGTCCCACACCATTTCGGTCGTGTAGAACGGGTTGGCCTGTTTGCCCAGGATCAACGTAAACCAATCCGTGGCGTTCCAGCCGACAAAGGCGCGGCTGATATAGATGGGATAATTTTGAAAACCGCCATCGAAAGTCTGGTTCGCGCTGTCGGAAGCCTGGTTGGTTTGGAGTTGAAAGCCGCCGAACCAATGGTCCGTGAGCTTAAAATCCATGCCCAGCCGCAGACGAAAACGCCAGCGGTCGCGCTGGTCGCCATCGCCAGGTTCCAGAAAACGTCCATGTCTGCGGTCCGGGAAGACGGCCCCGTTGGGACCAATCAACCGGGGGTCGGGCACGAAAACCCCCAACTCCGGGTCCACATTGTCGTATTGAAAGCGAAGCCGCGCGTCGCCGTAAATGAAAAGTTCCTTTACCGGCGTATTCAGCCTGATCTTTTCGGCGGAAGATTTTTCCCTTTCTTCGACGAGGTCCGCGCGAAGGCAGTCCGCCTCTTTTGGGGTGAGGATTTTTTTGCAAACCAGCACGTCGATCAACGCGCTGCTCTCATCCTGGGCCCGGGATTCCCCCATCCCCACCAAAAGAAGCATGGCAAAGACCAGGGGATATTTTGACATAAGGGAGCCCCGAAGGACACCCGTATTCGTGCGCCGTGGCCAAATTGCGTGGACTTAGAGCATTTTCATTTGACGTTGTCGCATTGATTGTGCGCTGAAAGCGCAAGGGAAACCAGCCAAGGGCAAGCGAAGCGCCACCCTGGGTGCCGCGCAACAACCGGTTGCGCCCTGCAAGGGCGCTGGTAAGGGGGAGCGGATTGAGCACGAGCGTTTCCCAGTGCCCTTGCAGGGCACGGCTCTCTCACACGCATAACCCCCAGGGCGCTGCCCTGGGCTGGTTTACTCAGCCCCTTCGGGGCGAGAGGAATGCGACAAATTAAACCGAAACTGCTCTAATGCGCGCCGTCGGCGATTTCGCACAGATGCGCCTGTGCCGTGTACCCGGTCCGCGCGTGGTATTTCGCGACGAGGGCCTCGGCGACAGCGCTCGCTTTATCGCGCTCCAGCAGTGTGACCGTTGCGCCGCCGAAACCGCCCCCGGTCAAGCGGGAGCCGAGCACGCCCGGCAATTCGCGGACAATCTCCACCAGCGCGTCGAGTTCCGGCGTGCTGTTCTCGAAGTTATGGCGCGAACTTTCATGGCTGGCGAACATCAGGGCGCCGAAAGCTTTGACATCCCCGCCCCGCAGAAAATCGATTCCTTGCAACACGCGCTCATTTTCACCCACGACATGGGCTGCGCGCCGGTAGGAAAGCTCTGGCAGAATCGCTTTGCCCGCTTCGATCTGCGCGCTGGAGACATCCCGGAGCGCCTTGGCCCCGAGCCGGGCGGCGGCGTCGAAACATTGCAGGCGTCGCTCGTTGTATTCCCCCCCGGAGAGCCGGTGCGCCACCCCGCATTGGGTGATGAGCAGTTCGACTCCGTCGGGAAACGGGGTGGTCTCCACCGTTTCGCTGCGGCAATCGAGGAAAATGGCATGCCCTGCTTTGCCGAAGGCGGAGGAGGCTTGGTCGAGCAGGCCGCAATTCACGCCCACAAACTCGTTTTCAGCGCGGCGGCAGAGTTTGGCCACGGTCAGGCGGTCCAGGTTCAGGCCGAAAAGTTTTTGAAGCAGCATGGCGGTGGAAACCTCCAACGCGGCGGAACTCGAGAGCCCCGCCCCCAGCGGGAGGTTGCTCTTGATTTCAGCGCTGAATCCCCCCACCGGCAGCCCTTCCTTTTGAAAAACATCCAGCACGCCCAGCAGGTAATTGGCCCATTCGCCCTGGTCTTTGCAGGGAGCGAGGGAAGCGGCATCGGCCGTGAAGGTCAGCCCCAGCGTTGTGGAGCAAAGCGTTACAAGCGAGGAGCCGGAGCGTTCGCCGATCAACGTCACGCCCCGGTCAATGGCTGCGGAGAGAACCACCCCTTCATTATAATCTGTGTGATTGCCGAGAAGTTCGACCCGCCCAGGTGCATACGATGTTTGCATTTCCGACACTTGCTAACCCGAACCGCGGCAGGAAGCAATCCTGTAAAACCAAAAAGTTGTTTCCCATAAAGGAAATTTATACCAGCCCCTGCGGTTTCTTCCACGCTCGCCCGTCCCGGCGTCTCCGAAACTTTCAACAGAGACGCATTTGTGAACCGCATCACCGGCATAGAAACAGAATACGGCTGCCTTGTCTCCGACGACGCGCCGCAAAACACATCGGACTCCTGGCCCGTCCGCATCAAGAACCACCTGTTCAAGAAGGACCGGGTCGGCGCGGTCGATCTGCATTACCGTGACTACGAGGAACCGCCCGGCAACGGCGGATTCCTGCGCAACGGCGGACGGCTCTACGTGGACATGGGCCATCTCGAATACGCCTCCCCGGAGTGCCTGAGCGTGCGCGACATGGTGGCCTTCGACCTCGCGGGCGATACCCTGGTGCAAAGCGCCATCACCGCGCTCCGAGCCGAGAACCGGGTCGCGCTGATCAAGAACAATGTCGATCACCACACCGGCGCCACTTTCGGCTGCCACGAGAATTACCTCATGCGCCGCGAGATGCAGTTCACCCCTCCGGCCCTGGGCACGCTCCTTTCTTTTCTGGCCACGCGCCAGATTTATACCGGCGCGGGCCGCGTGGGGCAGACGAATCCCCTCTCCTTCGAATACGAGACCAAACAGTCGTCGCGCGTCGATTTCCAGATCTCCCAGCGCGCGGACCACATCGTCAACGACATCTACCAATGGGTGCAGTTCAACCGCGCCATCATCAACGCCCGCGACGAGCCCCTGGCGGATCACCATCGCTTCCGCAGGCTTCACCTCTTGCTGGGCGACTCCAACATGAGCCCCTTCGCCACCGCCCTCAAAGTCGGCCTCACCTCGCTGGTGCTCACGCTCATCGAGCAGGACTGCCTGCCGCATGATGTCGTTCTGCGGGATGCCGTGATCGCCACGCGCGAGATTTCGCGCGAGGGAACCGGGCGCGGCGTGGTGAAGCTCGAAAACGGCCGAACCCGCGACGCGCTGGACATTCAGTATGAGTTTTTATCGCACGCCCAGCGCCACCTCACCGGCGCGGATGAGGAAACCGATTGGCTGCTCGAAAGCTGGCAATTTGTTTTGGAAGCGCTGGAGTCCAATCCCGAGCGGCTCATCGGCGGCGTGGACTGGATTTCCAAGCGCTGGCTGCTCGACCTCTTCCGCACGAGCGAAAAGCTCTCGTGGCAAGACCCGTGGCTGCAAAGCCTCGACCTCGAATACCACAACATCGACCCCGCTCGCGGCCTCTTCTTCACGCTCGATCCCGTGCAACGGATTGCGGATTGGAATGCCACTGTGGCAAGCATAGAGGCGCAATACATCCCGCCCGCCAACACGCGGGCGCACGGGCGCGGCCTCGCGGTGGAATGGTTTTTAGAGCATTCCAAGAGCAGCTATCTTATTAACTGGGACTCGATCAGCATGGACGGCGATCCGCCCCTGGCCATGGGCGACCCGTTCGACAACAGCGAAGCGCAGGTCCGCAATTTTCTGGAAGGGTAGCTGGAGCATTTGGAAATCCACTTTGCCCTGAAAGGGCAGAGCAAACCAGCCCAGGGATAGCAAAGCGTCGCCCTGGGTCTGCGCATGAGACAACGCCGTGCCCTGAAAGGGCAGAGCAAACCAGCCCAGGGCAGAGCGAAGCGTCGCCCTGGGTCTGCGCATGAGACAACGCCGTGCCCTGAAAGGGCAGAGCAAAC
>CAIYQA010000146.1 GCA_903928175.1 uncultured Spartobacteria bacterium
CGCAACCGGTTGTTGCGCGGCACCCAGGGCGACGCTGCGCTCTGCCCTGGGCTGGTTTCCCTTGCGCTTTCAGCGCACAATCAATGCGACAACGTCAAACGAAAATGCTCTAGAGTGTTTCTCAAAAGGAATTTCCGAAACACAGGTGGATCGTGCGCTCCGCGCGCGATTCCGGGCGGATGATTCGGAAATTCTTTTCGAGAGATGCTTTATTTTTCGAACGCCATCAGTTCCCCCAAGCGCTTGGCTTTCCCAGCCCTTACGGCCAAGGTGCATTATTAGGCCCGAGTCGGACTGCCTGCGCTCTTCGGGGTTTTCAACGCGCGTCGAGGCAGCGCCGGAGCATTCCCGAGAGATCAGCGATATGGTAGGGTTTGGGCAGCAGCGTGATGTCCGCCCCCATCTCCTGCCCCAGCCGGTTCAGTTCACTGCTGTAGCCGCTTGAAATGATCACTTTAAGCCCCGCGCGCTCGCGCTGGATCTGTTGCGCCAATTCCAGCCCGCTCATTCCTTCGGGCATGACCATATCGGTCAGCAGCAAATCGATAGCGTCCTTGTGCTCGCGCCATTTCTGCAATGCGTCCGCCCCATTGACGGCTTCCAACACCCGATAACCAAGGCGCTGAAGCCCAAACACAACCGCCCGCAACAACGCAGGATCGTCCTCCGCGACCAGAATCGTCTCCCCGCCGCTTGAAGTCTGGATTTCCCCGGCGACTGAATCCGCAGTTTGCCTCATTTGGGTGACCGGCAGGAAGATGCGGAACGTGGTGCCCCTGCCGACTTTGCTTTCCACATCGATCCAGCCCTCGTGCTGCTTGACGATTCCGTAAACCGTGGCCAATCCCAATCCGGTCCCCTTCCCCACTTGCTTGGTGGTAAAGAATGGCTCGAAAATGTGTTTGATATCTTTGGGCGCGATGCCCGAACCGGAGTCGGTGGCAGACAGGCATGCGAATTTTCCCGGGCGGGCGTCGGGATTCCCGGGTTCGCTACCTGCTTTGATGCTGACCTCCTCCACGCTCAAAGTCAGCGTGCCCCCGCCGGGCATGGCGTCGCGGGCATTCACGCAAAGATTGACGATGACTTGCTCGATCATTCCAACGTCCGCATTCACCCACAGCGGCTCTGCATCGGCTTGCACCACAAATTTGATCGCCTCGCCCAAAGTTCGCGAAAGCATGCTGTACACCGAATCCACGAGCGCTTTCAAATCCAGCGCCTTGCGCTGCACCGCCTGCTTGCGGCTGAACATCAAGAGTTGCCGCGTCAAGTTGGACCCGCGCACAGCCCCGTGCTCCAGTTCCTCCAAACCCAGCCGCAATTCCGGCGTCAGGTCCCGGCTTTCTTTCATGATGCCGATTTGCAGCATGCTCGCTCCCAGGATATTGTTGAAATCGTGGGCCACGCCTCCGGCAAGTTGGCCGATGGCCTCCATTTTATGGGCCTGGCGCAGCATCTCTTCCATGCGGTCCCGCTCCGTCCGGTGCTCGATGCTCTGCAAGGCGTAAGCCACTTCATTGGCAAGCCCATTGAGCAGTTCGATTTCCTCCTCGGTGAACGTATCGACCCGGTTCGCCTTTACGGTGATCACCCCAAAAAGCCTTCCGCCGTGGATCATCGGAAAGGAGGCGACCGAGGCGCATCCGATGGCAAGCGCCTGCTCTCGCCACGGCGCAAAACGCGGTTCCGTGGCGATGTCGTTAAAGACAATATGAACCCGCTCGCGAATCGCCGTGCCGCACGGCCCCTGCCCGTTGGGCGTATCGTCGAATGTGATCGGCGCTTTTCTCAAAATCTTCTCCATGCGTCCCGCATGCGCAACGACTGCAACCTGTTTGGAGCCGGGTTCAGGCACGCCGACCCACGCCGCAAGGTACCCTCTTGTTTTCGTGAGGATATTGCAAACCCCTCCGAGCAGCTTGGCCTCTTTCGGCTCGTTGCTGATCAGGTGTTGGATTCCATGGATGGACCTCAACAAATCGTTGAGATGCCGCTCTTTTGCCTCGCTCTGCTCCAGAGCTTGATCGACCTTCTTGCGGGCGGTGATGTCGCGCGAGACCCCCACAATGCCCACGATCTCCCCGTCGGACGCCCGCACCGGGGCCTTTGTGGTCGAGACCCATGTGACCCTGCCGTCCGGCCATGTCTCCTTCTCCTCGACATTTAATATCGGTTCACCCGTTGCGATGATCCGCTGTTCCATCTCATAGGCTTCGCGCGCATGTTCCTCGCTAAAGATGTCGAAATCCGTCTTGCCGAGGATTTCGCTCTCGTTTTTCACGCCCAACCGCTTGGCCTTGGCTGCGTTCACCCTCAGGAACCGGCCCTTGCGGTCCTTGAGGTAAATGTGGTCGGGGCTGTTCTTCATCAAGCCCGAGAGTAAATTTCTTTCTTCGGCCAGCAAATCCTCCACCCGATGTCGCTGTTCATACTCGCGCTTCAGCAAGTTTGACGCCTTTTGGATCTGTAATTGGTTGAACCCCTCTTCCGCAATGAGCACGGCCACCCCGCTCAGGAATTTGAGTGCCTGTTTTATCTGCTCCTCGTTCACCACCGGAACTTCATCCAAAGCCGCCAAATAAGCCTTTTCATCGAACTTGCATTTCCGGGCGAGCTCCCGGTGAAAGTTCAGATCGGGTTCCTCAAATAGCACCTGCCCCGTTGCAAGGGAGGCAAGATGCATCCCGCGGATGATAATGGGCGTGGCACCGTCCACCAAACCGTTTCCACAACGTCTGATGCTTACTTCCTTGATCTCCTTCAGGCAGGCCGTAAGATAGATGTTGCTCTCCTTGCAGTGCACCGACGAGATCGGGCAGGCGCGATGGAATTTCGTGCAAACATCCCTCCATCCCGCAGCGATCAGCAACTCCTGCTCGGGATAGGAAACAAAGCCTACTGTGAACCCAGTGAGCTTGGCAAATCCCTCGAAAATCGTCCGCAACCGGTCGATATCAACCAAGTCTTTGATGGAATACGGGCGATCCACGTGAGTTGGATTATCTTTTCGCCAGCAAAAGTCGATGCAAAACAGCGCCATTATTTTTCCAGTCCTGCCCGGCTGTGAAGCTCCCCGGAGCGGATCGTGGAAAAAGAAATGGACCGAACCGGAGTTGTCGTGCATTTTCTGCATCCCGCATGACCCCTCTCGCAAATGCCAAAACCCAACGCCTCTACTGGCCGTGGGTCGCGCTTCTCGCCACCCTTTTCCTCGCAGCACGCGTGTATTGCGCCACGGTCTTCCGGGTGGACTCGGATGAACCGCAGCATCTGCACGTGGTCTGGGGCGTGGCCAGGGGGTTGGTGCAATACCGGGATATCTTTGACAATCACAGCCCGCTGTTTCAATTGCTGTGCGCGCCGCTTTTCCGGGCGTTCGGCGAACGCGCGGACATCGTAGTGGTGATGCGCCTGGCCATGGTCCCGCTCTACTTCGGCGCCCTGGCGTGCATTTATCTCCTTTGCAGTCGGCTCTTTTCACGGCAGTGCGGCGTCCTGGCAACGCTCTTCACCGCTGTTCACCCCCGGTTCTTTTGCACCAGCCTGGAGTTCCGGCCCGACAACCTCTGGGTTTTCTGCTGGTTGCTTGCGCTGGCCGCGTTGCTCTGCATCCGACGCCACAGGGCACAGTGGTTCTTAAGCGGTCTCCTGCTCGGCGCATGTTTTTCCGTCTCCATGAAGACCACGGTCATGGCGCTGGACCTGGCCATCGCGGGAATCCTCACCTGGTTGCTTTGCAGGACCTCCGAGACCCGGATTTCCCTTGTGCGATTCGCCAAGGACACAATGCTTTTCCTCTCCGGTCTTGTGCTGATCCCGGGCGCTCTGCTCCACCGTTTCGAGGCCAGGGGGGCGCTCGCCAATCTCTATTACTGCCTCATCCAACACAATCTCATCGCCGCCACGGAACGCGCGCACTGGATCGATCTCCGGGGGTTCGCGGTGCTTGCGGCATTCGCGGCAATTCTTTGGTGGTGCAGGAGAATCATCCGAACCGGCGGCGGCCAACCGCTCGTGGCACGCCGTGTGTTCCTCTTGTTGGCAGGCGGCATCTATCCCGTCCTCCTGTTCATTGTATGGCCGCTGGTAACGCGGGAAGATTACCTGGCGCTTTTGCCGATGATCGGAATGGTTTTGGCGCCCGCGCTTATCGCAGTGTTGCAGAAACTGCGCGAACGCCGCCCGCAATTCGCGTGGACGGCATCCGCCGTGCCGGCCTGCCTCGTTCTCGCCCTGCTCGCTCTTGATCTCCGGGCCGTCAAGCCCTGGCGTAACCGCACGCGGTTCCAGGAAAGTTTTGTCGCCAATGCCCTCAAGCTGACCGATCCCGGCGACTTCGTCATGGACCCCAAGGGGGAGATGATCTATCGGGACCGCCCGTTCTACTTTGTGCTGGAGGAAATGACGCGCTGGCGTTTCAAACGCGGGCGTCTCACCGACGATCTTCCGGAACGCATGATCGCACACTCGGTATGCGTAGCCGCCAAAAACGGCGAACGGTATCCCGGGCGAACCGTGAAGTTCTTGAAGGAAAATTTCATCCCCGTTTCCTTCCGATTATTGGTGGCGGGGAAAATCCTCACTCCCGCCCCCGCAAATGCGCCCACGCCTTTCCAGATCGCCATTCACGCGCGGTATGCCTTGCTCGGGGCGGGTGATTCCGGCGCGATCCTGCTGGATGGCAAAAAATATGAGGGGCCTGTAACGCTTGCTCCCGGCCCGCACACCATCCAAGCCCCTGCGGGCACCGGCAGGGTGGCCCTCGTTTGGGCGCAAGCCATCGAGCGCGGGTTCAAGCCGTTCTACCGCTCCTCCACCGAGGAAAAAAGCGAGGCGGAGGATTCCATAAGAGAAAATATTCTTTAGCGAATAATGTTCTAAAACCGGTGTATCTCCGTATTCCGGAGCCAGTGGAGATCGTCGGTTTCCGGGTAATCGAGCGTGTAGTGCAGGCCGCGGCTCTCTTTGCGCAACAGGGCGCAATCGACAATGAGGGCCGCCACAGTCGCCAGATTGCGGAGTTCCAGCAAATCGGTGTTCACCTTGAAATCCCAGTAAAACTCCTGGATTTCGCGCAACAAACTCCGCAGCCGGGTGCTGGCGCGCTTGAGCCGTTTATCCGTGCGCACGATGCCGACGTAATCCCACATGAGCCGCCGGATCTCGTCCCAGTTGTGGTAAATGACCACCATTTCGTCCACGTCGTGCGCGTCGCCGCTGACCCATTCCGGAAGCGCAATCTCGTGCGGCGGATGGCCGTTGAAAGGAACGTCCATGAGCACATGCCCGATCGCCCGGTGTGCCAGGACCACTGCTTCCAGGAGCGAGTTGCTGGCGAGCCGGTTGGCCCCGTGCAAGCCGGTGCAGGCCACCTCGCCGATGGCGTACAGACCGCGCAGGCTCGTCGCCCCATTGACGTCGGTCAAAACGCCGCCGCATTGATAATGCGCGGCGGGAACAACCGGGATCGGTTCTTGGGTAATATCGATGCCCAGCTTCAGGCACGTCTCGTAAATGTTCGGGAACCGTTCGCGCACGAACTCCGGCGGTTTGTGGCTGATGTCCAGATAGACGCACGGCGCGCCGGTTCGCTTCATCTCGGCATCGATCGCCCGCGCCACGATGTCGCGCGGCGCAAGCGCCCCACGCGGATGGTATTTCCCCATGAACTCGCGTCCCTTGGCATCCACGAGCCTGCCGCCCTCCCCGCGCACCGCTTCGCTGATGAGAAAGGAACTGCCCGCAGGATGGAACAAGCACGTCGGATGAAATTGGACGAACTCCATGTTGGCAATGGTCGCCCCGGCCCGCCAGGCCATGGCCACCCCATCGCCCGTCGCGACCTTCGGGTTTGTGGTGTACAGATAGACCTTGCCGCACCCGCCTGTGGCGAGGATGAGCCGGTCCGTGCGGAAGGTCTCCACATTCCCGGTCGCTTCATTGAGGACGTACACCCCCACGCAACGATCTTCGGTGGCGAAACCGAGCTTGCCGGTGGTGAGGAGATCCACGGCCATGTGGTTTTCCAGCAGGTCGATGCGCGCAGAGGCTTGTGCGGCGCGCAGCAGCGACAACTCGATCTCGCGTCCCGTGGCATCCCGCGCATGCAACACCCGGCGCTTGGAGTGGCCGCCCTCGCGCCCGAGGTCCAACTCCCGCTCGCCTCCCTCCAGATCGCGTTCATCGAAGTGCACCCCAAGCTCCATCAATTCCTGAATTCGGGCCGGCCCCTCGGTGACAATCGTCCGCACCACCGCCTCGTTGCAAAGCCCCGCCCCTGCGGTGAGCGTATCGCGCACATGCAGGTCGAAGGAATCCTCCCCGCTGGTGACGCACGCGACCCCTCCCTGGGCATGGGCGGTGTTGGATTCCGCGCCGGAGCGTTTGGTGATCAGTGCCACGCTGCCGTGGCGCGCCGCCTTCAGCGCGAAACTCAACCCGGCAATCCCGCTTCCGAGCACTACGAAATCATACGTCTTCATCGCAGGGTAACCTCAATATTGTCAATGAGACGGGTTTTGCCAAACCCCACCGCCACCGCGATCAGGAGTTTGCGGCATTGCGCGCCCGGTTGGCCGAGGGATTCCGCGTCCACGGCTTCAACATAATCGACGCGGGCCAACGGCGCACGCCGGATGGCTTTCACAACCTGGGCCCGCAGCTTGGCGGGAGTGATCCCTCCTGCTTTGGCAGCCGCTTTCGCCGCCAGCAACGCCCGGCGCAGAACCGGCGCTTGCGCGCGTTCTTCCCCCGAGAGATACCGGTTGCGGGAACTCATCGCCAACCCATCCGCCTCGCGGTGGGTTTCCACGCCGACAATTTTGATTTGGAAATCCAAGTCCCGCACCATCCGGCGAATGATCGCGAGTTGCTGGGCGTCCTTTTTGCCAAAGATGGCGATGTCCGGCGCGACCAGATGGAAAAGTTTCGCAACCACCGTGCACACCCCGCGGAAATGTCCCGGGCGGGCCGCCCCGCAAAGCCCCTTGCTCAGGAGCGCCTCATCCACCCAGGTCGAGTGATCGGGCGCATAGAACGCCTCCGCCTCCGGAAGAAACACAAGGTCCACCCCGGCAGCGCGGCATTGGGCAATGTCCTCGGCGAGAGGGCGCGGGTAGCGCGACAAATCCTCCTTCGGCCCGAACTGCGTCGGGTTAACGAAGATGCTCACCGCCACGGTTCCCTGTGGCCCCGCCAGTTGCCGGGCGTGGCGGATCAGAGAGAGATGGCCCTCATGAAGCGCCCCCATGGTTGGCACAAACACAAGCGGGCGTGGAACCCTGCGGCAAGCGCGCGCAGCGGAGGAAGGCGAACGAAGGATTTTCACTGAACCGCAAACCCTAACAGGAAGGCGCCCCGGAGAAAAAGGGGAAATTTAGCCGCCTGGAGCCACGCAATCGGGCTTTGAGAACCCGGAGAGTTCACAACGATTGCCTCGGTATATAGCATCTCTCAAAAAGAATTTCCGAATCACCAGCGTCTTGCGTGGTGGATCGGCCGCTCCGCGGGCGATTCAAAACAGATCGAGCGCAGCGAGCCGATTTTGTTTGCGACGCCCACCCCCGGAATCGCGCGCGGAGCGCACGATCCACCTGCTTTTCGGAAATTCCTTGTGAGAAACACTATAGGCACCGGAATTGTTCTGCGAGGCAAGCGAACCCGGAGGGTTCACAGACAATAGCCGGGGGTCGAGCAAAGCGACACCCCCGGACCCAGCCCAACTAACGTCTCACCCCGGCAGGGGTGGCAGAACGCCCGTCACGGGGGCGAAGCTGGAGCTTCGCAGACACGTGCGTTCCCAAGCTGGAGCTTGTGAACGAGGATGAAAAGGAGGAATTTTAGGGGCGAAGAGTGGCTATTGGTTGCTCAACTCGAGTTTATTCAGTTCGTTCTGTAAATCGGTAACTTCTTTTTGCTTATCCAAAATAAAACTCCGCTGCTGATTCGCAATCTCCACTCGAGCGGCAGCGGGGAGTCGAGAAGTATCCCCGAACAGAGGGCTTGATCCCATCGAGCCCGGTTTATTCTCAAATATAGCTTGCCGAGCTTCTTTGATCTGTTGGCGTATCCTGTCGATCTTTTGCTGATGCAGCACCCTGGCCCGAAACATCTCTTCTGCTTTTGCGTTCTGTTCCTGCTGGGGCGGGGCCGTTTGAGGAGCAACTGCGGACATCGGCGACTCCATGGCAGTTGGCAGTGTCGTTCCCTTTGGGTGTTTTTGATAAAACGACCATCCAAAATAGGCCATCACTCCAATCGCCAGCCATAGAAAGAGATTTTTCATAAAACGTCCTGTTTGATTAATTTTTAGTATGAAATTTCGGCATTCGATCCCATTTGATGTTTTGAATGGGCTCCCACAATTGCCGATATTTTACGCCCTAATGCGCCGTTCAAGTCAATGCCATTCTTACGCCTTAATAGGGCGTGCCGCGAAAAAAGATAATCTCCGCCGAAGTTTCCGCATTCGGAGCCAATCTACGGCGCGAACGCACCGCGCGAGAACTCACCCAGGAAAAGTTGGCTGAACTGGCGGATCTGAATATCCGCACCGTGCAAAAAATCGAAGCGGGCGAGATCAATATCCTGATTACGACCGCTTGCCGGATTCAGAAGGCACTGGGCTGCGCATGGGAGCGGCTCCTGCCCTGAAAGGCAGCCGTGCAAGAGGGATTTGCCTCACGCAAAGCCGCAAAGGCGCAAAGTGTTCTGCATGGTGATCGCCGCATAGGATCAGGCCGAGGCTGGCATCCACGCGGGCGAGGCTGGAGCCTCGAAGACATCCGCGTTCCCAAGCTGGAGCTTGGGGACGAGAGCAAACGAGAGCAAAGCTGGAGCGAGAGCGAAAAGAGGAATGAGGTCTTACCTCTTCGTTCCCCTTTTTGCGTCTTTTGCGCTTTTTTGCGGCAATTCTTCCTCTCTTCGCGTTCTTTGCGGCTTTGCGCGAGACCTTAGTTCTTCGCAGCCGGGTCGAACTTGAAGCTCCAGCGGGCCTCGGTTTTCTTCCCTCCCACTTTGGCCGAAACGATGACGGTGTATTCCTTGTCGCGCAGCGGTTGCGCGGTGGGCTGGAAGCTCACGGTTTGGGTCGCCTCATCAAATTTGGCCGGGACCGCACCGAATCCGCTGATGCGCATCTCCACGCTCCCGGCGTCAATCGCCCCCAGGCTGGTGAGCACGGCTTTAATCAAGGGCTTGGGTTCCGAGACGGTCGCGCCCTCGGCAGGCTCGGTCTCCAACGCAGAGGATGCGGAATGGGCTTCCGCGGGCGCTTCGGCATACATGCCCGGCCCGACTCCGCCGCCGATCATCGCCACAGCATCCTGGAAGGTCTTGGGGCGGTTGGACTCAATGCCGTAGCGCCCGATTTCATCAAAGGCGGGAGTCGAAAAACCGTTGCGCTTGCCGTAGGTGATAAAGGCGGCCTCATACCCGGCTTCCTTGGCAACCGCGCGCACGTTCTCGTTGTAGAACCCGCCGGGATAGGCAAACGTTGCGACCTTGATTCCCAATCGACGTTCAATCAGCTTTTTGGAATCGATCATCTCCTTGCGCACCCAGGCGTCGTAGCCCATGCGTTTGACTTCTTCGGCGGCCTGTTTGCTAAAGAGCGCCCCTTTGCCCTTCAAATTCTGATGGCTGTAGCTGTGGGAACCGATCTCCACGCCCGCATCGCGCATTTCGGCGAGTTGATCCCAACTGATGGATTTTCCACCGGTGCCGATATAATTGATATAGACGAACATCGTGAACGGGTAGCCGAATTTCTTCAGAATCGGCCAACCGGTTTCGTAAGCGGAAACATAGCCGTCATCGATGGTGATCAAGGCGCTCTTGGCGGGAATTTCCTTTTCATCGCGCCGCCAGGCCAGGAAATCCTGCATGGAGATCACGGTAAACCCGTTGTCCTTGAGCGCCTGCATCTGCTGTTCGAAATCCGCCGGTTTAATGACCATCGGGCTGGTGAGGCCGTCCTCGAAGCGGTGATAGCAAAGCACAACGACGCCCGCGTTGCGGTTGGCGGTCGGTTTGGGCGTCGGCGTGGGGGTCGGCTTCGGCTTTGGAATGGGGGTGGCGGCCGGCGTGGGCGTGGCCTTCGGCTTAAGGTGAAGGGTCGTCTTGATTTTATCGCAACCGGTGAAAGCGAGGGTGGCGGCGGCAAGGCAGGTCAGGGCAAAACGGAATTTCATGAAGAAAAAGTTGGGTGGTGCGCCCCGAAGTTACAGTATTTTGCCCGTTGGCAAATGGAGAATTTCAGGAATTTCACAGGAATAACCCGCGCGGTTCCCCCTCACGCCTCCACCCGCGCATCCGCGCGGCGATCTCCGAACCGCTTCCAGAGGACATTGTTTCCGAGGAGCTATTATGCAAAAATCTGCCGTTCTGCTGGTTGTGTGCTGGGTGGGATGCGCCTTGGCGGGGTCGGGATGCCACCGCGCGAAGGATCATGCGAAATCGGAATCCCGGGAAGCCGCGCCGCCCGTGGCGGAACAAGCCGAACCGACGCCCACCCCCATCCCGATCAACCGCAACGCGCAGGTCGTCGTCCTGGGGTACCATCGGGTGGTGGATAACGTGCGCCACCCGGACACGGAAATCACCAAAGCCGATTTTGAAAAGCAGATGCAGCAGTTGAAAGACGAAGGCATCAGCGTCATCCCCATGCACGATTTCCTCGCCTGGAAACGGGGGGAAAAGGATATTCCCGCCAAGAGCGCGGTGATCACCATGGATGACGGCTGGAAATCGCAATACGAGGCGGCATGGCCCATCCTCAAAAAATTTGAATACCCGTTCACGCTGTTCGTTTACACCGACTACATCAAGGGCGGGCCGAAATCCGGCGGCGAATCAATCACCTGGGAGCAGATCGCCGAAATGCGCGATGCCGGGGTGGACATCGAGGGCCATACCGTTTCGCACAAGGATCTGCGCGGACCCAAGCGCGGCGCGCAACCCGGACCGGACTACGACGCCTGGCTCTGGAAGGAGCTCAACGATTCCAAGCAGATGCTGGAAGAACGGCTCGGGATCAAAGTCGAGGCGTTGGCCCTCCCATACGGTTTTTATAATGCCAAGGTCCAGGAAGTGGCGAAGAAAGCCGGTTATGACGCCATCTTCACAGTGTATGGACAAAAAATCAGCCACGGCTCGCCCAACAACGCGCTGGGTCGCTACATGATCGAAGCCAACAAGCCGAAGGTTTTCGCGAGCGCGGTGCGCTTCGGTTCCGGCGGCGCAATGGACACCGAACCGGTCGCGGAATTCAAGGGAAGCAGCTTAAACACAGAACCCGCCGATAATGCAACCGTGACGGACCCGCATCCGCTCATCAAAGTAAACCTGTCCAGCTTGGGCGCGGTCGATCCCGCCACGCTGGCCATGCGCGTGAGCAGCCTGGGGGCGGTCAATGCGAAATACGATGCGGCAACCAAGACCTACAGCTATCAACCGACCCGCACCCTCAACGACAACCGCTACAGTGTCATTGTGACAGGCAAAGCCAGCGGCAAAAAAGTCGAGGCCCGCTGGGGGTTCACAGTGGACACAAAGGGAGCGAAAGCGGAGGAGAAAAAACAGGAATGAGCGGTTGGAATTCATCGAATCCCGCTGTTCTCCCTCCATTTGCAGGGGCGGGGCTTGGTCTATCATAAAATCGAAAGCTCTGGAGTATTGTCGATTTGGTCCATCATAAAATCGAAAGCTCTGGAGTATTGTCGATTTGGTCCATCATAAAATCGAAAGCTCTGGAGTATTGTCGATCTGGTCCATCATAAAATCGAAAGCTCTGGAGTATTGTCGATTTTGCTTGTCGCACATCGTGCGTGCGCGCTGAAAGCGCAGGGGAAATCAGCCCAGGGCAAGCGGAGCGCCGCCCTGGGTATCCCAAAACCAGCGGGCGCGCCCTACAGGGGTGCTGGTAAGGGGAGGTGAAGCAGCGGATGGATCGGGAGTATTTCCCAGTGCCCTTGTAGGGCACACCGCTCTCACGTGTAACCCCAGGGCGTTGCCCTGGGCTGGAATCCTGTGCCCCTTCGGGGCGTAAATGCGCGAGGTGCCACGTCACAGATGCACTCGAAGACCTCCAACGCGCTGCACTCGAAGACCTCCAACGCGCTGCACTCGAAGACCTCCAACGCGCTGCACTCGAAG
>CAIYQA010000147.1 GCA_903928175.1 uncultured Spartobacteria bacterium
CGCAGCGGGAAATCTCGATGCCGTCCAAGGTATGCACCCCGCGCTGCGCTCCCGGATACGCGGATATGGCTATGAAGTGTACATGTCGGAGAGTATGGAGGACAATGAGGAAACCCGCCAGAAATATATCCGTTTTATCTAAGGAGGCGTGAGGGAATAAGTGACTCCGATATGTCACGGGCTGTGGAAAAGAGCAAAGTTGGGCATATTGAGGATTCACGGCGCGGCATGGGTCGTTTAGAATCGGGGGATGAAACATACCCCTGAAGTGATCCAAGCGATTCAAACAAGACGCGACGCCATGTGGCCAGTACTTGATGAGCGAGGGCGACGATGGTTTGCGGCGTCCGAAGCTAAAGCGCTTGGTCGTGGCGGCCCAGCTCTTGTTGAAAAAGCGATTGGAGTGGCGCGCAGCACGATCAATCGCGGCATCGGAGAACTTAAGAACAGTGTGCCTGTGACCAAGAAACAACGGCGCCCTGGTGGCGGGCGTAAAAAAAAACCGACGAACACCCCGCCCTCGTCAACGATCTAAGAACTCTTGTGGAACCACATACCAGTGGTTCGCCGATGCGTCCCTTATTGTGGGTGTCACGGAGTTTGGTGCATGTGACGGAAGCGTTAAAACAAAAAGGCTATGACGTTTCTACTTATGTCACCGCAGGGATATTGAAGGCCTATGGCTACAGCCTGCAAGCCAATCGTAAAACATACGAGGGAGGAAAACATCCTGATCGCAACGCGCAGTTTCTGTACATCCAGGCGCAAAAAGAACAACATGCCGCAGCGAATAATCCCGTTCTGTCCATCGACGGCAAGAAAAAAGAGCTCATCGGGAATTACAAAAACGGAGGATGTGAATGGCATCCCAAAGGCACCCCAGAACACGTCAATGTTTATGACTTCGTTGATCCCAAAGTTGGTCGCGCTACGCCTTACGGTATTTTTGACATAGCCATGAACAAGGGCATAGTCAGCATCGGCATGAGCTTCGACACAGCGCGTTTCGCGGTGAATGCTTTGCGCACCTGGTGGAAAAATCTTGGCAGGACATCCTACGCCAAAGCCAAAGGCATTCTGATCACAGCTGATGGAGGTGGAAGCAATGGATCGCGTGTGCGCTTATGGAAGGTTGCTCTGCAGGAACTTGCCGATGAACTCGGTATTCCCATCACCGTTTGTCATTATCCCCCAGGCACCAGCAAATGGAACCCGATTGAACACAAAATGTTCTCTCATATCTCCACCAATTGGAGAGGCAAACCACTCCGCACGTTTGACGACGTCGTCCAATATATTCGTGCAACCACCACTCAATCAGGTCTTACCATCGACGCCGATATCGATCCCAACACCTACGAAAAAGGTATAAAAGTCTCAAACAAAGCCTTTCGAGCCGTGAACATCACAAGACATGACTTTCACGGTGAGTGGAATTACTGCATCTCTCCGTCCCTCGCTGCTTAAACAGGTGCGGTTATTTTCTCATGCCTCCTAACATGCGATCACATTGTAGAGGAAATCGGTGTCCCAAGCTGCGATATGTCGTTTAAGTTGAAGGCTTTCCTTGCCTTTTGAGGTTCTGAGTAAATTGCTGGCAGCGTGTTTGATTGTTGCGAAGTTGGCGGGGGCATTTCTTGTGCGTATCCGACATTCGTCGTCGCGGAAGGCCATATCCATAACCCAATGCAACCCGTTTTCAATTCCCCAGTGATCGCGAATGAACGCGGCGAACTCTTTTGCGCTCGCAACGAACGAAGCTATGAAATAACGCGTTTCGTTGCGCGTAACGATGCCGGACGCTTCGTATTCGACCATGATCAAGGCTTCCAATCCCGGCCATTGATGCCGCTTCTGCAAAGGCTCAATGTCTGTAAAAACAGTGATCCGCCGCGTTTCGAGACGGCCATGATCTTTTTCCACGGTTTCGTATTGATCGACTTTCAAGAGCGCAAAACCAAGCGCTTTTTGTTTTTGAAAAAACGCCTCGACATCTTCCCGCAGCGTTCCCTGATTGCCTTTAAGCGCCAGAATATAGTCCGCTTTTTTCTCGCGGATCTTTTCGGCAATCTCACGCTGGCAGCCCATAGCGTCGATCGTAACGATCGCGCCTTCGATGCTCAGAAGCTCCAGCAACGCAGGTATAGCGGTAATTTCGTTCGATTTCTCCGCGACCTTGGTTTGCCCCAAAACCAAACGCTGTTCGGCGCACCACGCCGAAACCATATGGACATAACCTTGATCGCCGCCTTTGTCGAAAGCGCGGCGAAGCGTTTTGCCGTCCACCGCGACAACCTCGCGCAAAGCCTTTTTCAGGCTGGTAACCCAGTCGATAAAGCACTGCTGAAATTGTTTTGCATCCAGAACAGCAAAGATGTTTCCCAGCTGATCGTGCGATGGCGTGCCATAAGTATAGGCCAGAAAACGACGCAGAAAACTCAGTTTCTTCTTGCCCCAAGTGGCAGTTTCAACCCATCCGTTCGCCCCGGAAATAACCGCACACAATACAAGAAGAAGCACTTCGTCCAAGGGAAACTGAACCTTGCTTTGTTGCCTGCCGTCTTCAAGTATCGAAAAATGTTCGAGAAAACCGATCTTCGGTTGATGGGTATTTGCCTTCGTCATCAAGCAATCCTCCTTGCAAATCAACGGGATTACTCAACGAATCATTCTTTCCTTACTCCCTCGTTAACTCAGTCGATTGCCCTAAGCGTTAACCATATAGCGGCCTTGTTGAAAGTATTTCTGAATGATAATATGTTATCGTGTTAATCGATCCCGAATTTTTAAGGAGAATTAGATGACGGTTCCTTCCAAAGTCGTTGAAGTCATAAACCAACTTATGGACCCCGCGCGACGGGCAAAACCACCCACCAA
>CAIYQA010000148.1 GCA_903928175.1 uncultured Spartobacteria bacterium
CCAAATAAACCCATTATGAAACATCACATTGCCATTCTCATTGCAGCCGGAGCCCTCGCCTTGTTCCCGTTCGGCTGCGCCACCCATTCCAACAACAACACGACGCCCCCATCGGTTGCGGACGCGCAGTCGATGGTTTCTGCGAGCCATTCGGCTCCAGCGACCGCAGCGAGCCCGAGTCTCTTTGCCAAGGTGAAAGCCTGGTGGAGCGGCCCGAGCCCTGCGGTCGCTGCCTTGAGGGCCGAGACAAGCGGCTTGCTCAAGACGGCGGTGTTTGCCGCCGGGAAAGACCGGATCGCCGGGGCGAACTGGGCCGACAGCGCCGCCGCTGGGATTTACGCCGCGCGGGACCAGATTGCCGCCGATCCGTCGCAGCTCAATTTGCTACTGGGAACATTCCTGCCGGTCGATGCGACCTGGACGCCGGTGATCGACAGCCTGGTCGTCAAGCTGCTCTGCGGACAACTCAACACGGCATCGGATCGCCGCGCCGCCCTGGACGCGATTGCGCAAACCCTCAACGCCACCGCCGCCGCACAACGAGCAAACCAATCGCAGTGACGCGGAATGGGAACCGCGCCGCGTCTGAAGGGGTTCGGGCGCGGCGCATCCTGAAATTTTTCACACGGAGATACAGAGACACAGAGAAATGACCGAACCAACCGCAAATCCGCTGGCCGTGCTCGGCGATATTGCCCACACGCAGATCGGGGTGCATGAGACCAGCGAAAACACCGGCCCGCAGGTGCAGCTTTATCAGCGTGCAACCGACGAGCCAGGGACCGGCTGGCCGTGGTGCGCAGCGTTTGTCTGCTGGTGTGTGCGGGATCTGGCGCGGCTGCGGCCCGGGCTCCTTTCGTGTGAGGCCCACAACTGCCTGCCGCGCGAGGCGAGTGTGGAAGGATTCTACGAATGGGCGGTGCGCACCCGGCAATGGGTGGTGCCCAGTTATGATCCCGGCACCGCCAGACCTGTGATCTATCCGCTCTATGATGAGGGATTCAGGCCGCAGGCCGGGGACATTGTCCTCATGCGGTTCCCCTCCGGGCGGCACTGCGGGATCGTGAATGCCACGCCTTACCCGTCCATTAGCGGACTTTCCGTGCCCACCATCGAAGGCAACACGAGCGGCCCTTATCACGCCACGGTGGACGAGCGCAACGGCGGCGAGGTCGCGGCCAAGACGCGCCCGATCTCCTGCATCACTCATTTCATCCGACTCACACTCCAAGCCCAACCTGTCAATCCAAGCACCAGCAACGCATGAACCTTTGCCTCGCCAATCTCCCATCCCCTTCGGGAAATGAACTTTTGACCTGGCTCGAATGCGCCGTAGCACTTTTGGGCATCGCAGTTTTGCTGAAAACGTTCCTGGCAAAAATCCCGCAACCGTTCCAGGTCACCGGAGAGACACGCATGGCGACACATGAGGAGCTGGAAGCATTGCGCAAAGACTTTGACCGGTTCTCGGCCACGATCACACGGCAGCACCAGGAGCTGGAGGAAAGCCTTGAAACGATCAGTCACCAGATCAGCCAGGCCGGAGAGGAACGGGCGATCGCCATTCACAAACGGCTCAATGATGTGTCGCAATCCGTCAGCAATCTCGACGGTTACATTCGCGGAAGATTTGAAAAGAAATGAAACTCGACCCCACGCGCCAACAAAACATCCGCCGCGCCATTCTGGAGAAACTGGAATACGCCGAACCGTTCGCTCTGCCCGAGGGTCCGCTCCAGAACGAAGTGAACGCCAGTCTGCGGCCGCCGCTCGCGCAGGCTGAGTTTGACGACGCACTGACCTTCCTGCAAAGCCAGCGATTTGTGGCCACGCTGGCGGACGATCTCGATCCCAACCTGGTGAAGTGGCTCATCACCGAAAGCGGCAAAACCCTTTTGCGGAAATGACCGATGCGAAAAATACGCTCAGATTCCCTTTACGCGCAGCTCAAGCCGGAGCAGCGGGACTTGCTCTTCGAATGGCTCCTGGACGAAGGAATTGGCTACGAGGAAGCGGCGCTGCGTTGTGCAGAGCACTTCGGTTTGTCGCCTGTGCCCTCATCGCTTTCAGCCTTTCTCAAACAGCACGGGTTTGCCTGGCGGATGGACCGGGCGAAGGAACTGGCCAACGACAAGGCCACGAAGTTGCCCAAGGATTTCGATGCGAAAAAGAAAACAGCGCTTGCCCAGCGGGAATTCGAGAAAGCGTTTCACGACCTAAGCACATCGGAAGTGATCGCGTTGCAACGGCTCGACCTGGACCGGCAGATCGCGAAGACACAAGGCGAGATCGAGCTGGAAAAACTCAAGATTTCCCGCGTCAAGCTGGACCAGAAGGAACGGGGAATGCAGTTCGACCGGGAGAAATTTGCGGTGGCAACCTGCGAGCTGTTTCTCAAGTGGAATGCGGACGAACGGGCGAAGACGATTGCCACGGCCACGATCAGCAATTCGGAGAAAATTGCGCAACTGCGGCAGCTTTACTTTGCGGACGTGGATGCGCTGGAGCAATCGGGGACCGTCAATATTCCAGAATAATGGCACGCAAATTCCAACGCAGACTTTACGAAAACACGCTGCTTGTGGCGGTGCGCAAGCTGCGCGTGCTCACTGCGTTCTGGGCGCGGCGCTGTCGGAAATCGACCAACCTGGGATCAATCGCGTTTGACGAAATGTCGCGTGCGCCTGGGATGACCGTGATCTCGGCCTCGGCTTCATTGCTCCTGGGCAAAGAGTTGATCGGCATGACCATGACCGCTGCGGAGCAGGCCGCGCTTGTGGCCAGCGAGGCGGCGGCGATCCGTCGGGTGTTTGAGTTGGAAAGCGAAGACGCCAAGCTCAACTTCCAAGTTGCCAATTCTGAAACCGGCAAAGTCTATGCGCCCGCCAGTTTAAGCGCCGATGACTTTTCGGATCTCTACCGCTCCTCCTCGATGGAGATGCGGCTCTACTTCGACCGCACCTCCTATTCCCGCGAAAAGGTGATCGCTCCCAACCCGGCGACGGCGCGCGGCTGGGCGGGCACCGTGCTTCGGGATGAGGCGGGCTACACCCCGTCCGGCATGGAAAATGATCTGCGCGTGGCGACGCAGCCGATCATGGACACCGACCCGACTTTCAAACTGATCTACGCGAGCAACCTTTGCCCCGACGACCGTCACCCTTTCTTTGAAATGACGTTGCCGCCTGCGGATGTCGAATTGCCGGTGAATCCGGCGGGCAACTTCTATCGCGGCCAGACCGGCGTGATGATTCACCGTGTCACGTTGCGAGACGCTTACGCGGCGGGTCATGTGCTCTTTGACGAACGCGGAAAGCCGCTGACTTATGAGCAGTTCGCAAGCGCGCCAGGCAACCGGCTCGGGCGCAAGATCAGCTACGACCTGGAACACGAGATGGGTGGCAGCGCGGCCATCGACCTCATGGCGCTGCTCACCAGCATGAAGCGCGGGTCGCGGGAATGCGTGTTTGTCTTTGTGGATTCAGACGCCGAATGGCTCCACGCGCTGGATCAGTTCCGGGCGGTGTTGGGTTCCGGCAAAGTGGGAATTGGCTTCGACGTGGCCACCACGACCAACGCCAAGAGCAACCCTTCAAGCCTGACGGTCACGGAGCAGTGCGGCACTGAGCCGGTGCAGCGTCTGGTGGCCGTGTGGAAAGAGCGCAAGCCGCAGATCGCCCGCCAACGCCTCAAGGATGTGATCCTCGCCGTGCGGAGCCGCGCCAACGGTGGACCGGCGCAAAGGCTGTGCCTGGACGCGAGCAACGAGCGCTATTTCGCCGAGGAGACCCGCGATGATCTGGCCAATCTCATCCCTGTGGAACTGGTCGTGGCCGGTCAGGCTGTGGACCCGCTGCCGCCGGGCTACGACGAAACGAGCATCAACCACAAGACATACCTGGGCGACCTCTACAGCGCTGCGGTGAACGAAAACCGCTACACGCTCCCCTGCTCGGACTACATCAAAAATGACCACCGCCTGGTGGTGAAGAACGGCGGGAAATACGAATGCACCCCCGACGATGACGGTCGCCACGGGGATACGTTTGATTCCGGCAAGCTCGCGCATTTCGCGCTCCAACCGCGTGGAATTTCCACCGCGCCGGTCTCGTTCCCGCGTGGCGGGGGGAGAATGGCTGACAAACGCAACCGGGAGGTGCTCACGTGAAAGCCCGTAAAAACCCCGATCTCACCTTTCCGGCCTCTCCGTGCCATTTTAAGGCTGGAGACGGTTTTGCAATAGCATTCCGGCGTTTTGCGGAGGCATTCCAAGTCGGGGCACAATCGTATTCCGGCTCAAAAGTGGGCGCAGGGAGGATTTCTTAATGGCAACCCCTAAAAAAGACACCCGTAAACCCTCCGCCGCTGATCCGGTAATCGAGGCCCCGAAAAATGCCCTGGTGCAACCGCCGATTCCCGACATGCTTCTGGCCGGAGCCACCAGCACGGGCAACCGGGCGCGGCAGTGGAACCGCTGGCGGGAGCGCTACAATCCGCTGCGCGGGCTCAACATGTCGCGGGCCGTCACGCTCTGCGAGCAGTATCAGCGCGGGGAGATGGCTGATCCGCAATGGGTTTATTTCTTCGTTGAGCAGGCGGACGCCGATTTGTTTGCCATCCTGGAGCGGCGCGAGGCCGCGCTCTTACAGCTCGACTGGAACGTCAAGCTGGTAAGTGGGAAGATGAGCCGGGAAGATTCGCGGCTGGAGACGTTCGACCACACCCTGGCTGTCGAGCAGGCTACGGCGCTGCGCGAGGCGTATGAGCGAATCGACAATTTGCCCGAGGCTGTCTCCCACCTCCAGCTTGCCACGTTCCGGGGCTTCGCCCATTGCGAAAAATACCGTCGAAATGGCGGGGAGATTTTCCACCTGGAACTGGTGGATCAGTGGAACATGGTGCGCGATCTCCTGCGCGGGCGCTGGAAATACAATCCCGACGCCACCACCAACACCTACTACAACCTGCCGGAGGAAAACCTGGTCGATCCCGCCGACTTCCTCATCCGCGAGCGCGACCGGCATGTGAACCGCATCGCCCTGATCAAGTTCATCCGCACGGCGTTGAGCGACAAGGACTGGGATGCGTTTATTGAAATTTATGGGATTCCCAGCGGCGTCGTGATCGGGCCGCAGGGCGTGCAGCCGGAAAAAGAGGACGAATACAAGAACGCGGCGCGGGACATCGCCGAGGGGGGCAGCGGGTATCTGCCCTATGGCAGCATCTACACGCCCAACGATTCCCCGCGCGGCGTTGCTCCGTTCCGCCCCCGCTTGGATTACCTGAGCGAGAAGCTGGTGCTGGCGGGGACGGGCGGCCTGCTCACCATGCTGGCGCAGAGCGGCAGCGGCACGCTGGCCGGGAGCGCGCACCAGGAGAGCTTCGATCAGATCGCGCGGGCCGAGGCCAAGAAGATCAGCATGATTTTCCAGCGAGACTTCGACGCGGGAGTGCTGGAAGCGGCTTTCCCCGGCAAACCGAGGCTGGCGTATTTCGAAATCGCCGCCAACGACGAACTCGACCCCGAGAAGATTTCCACCCAGGCGCTCAACTTCCGGCGCGCGGGCTACAAGATTGACGCCGAAGAGCTGAGCGAGAAAAGCGGGTATCAGCTCATTGATGTGGGCCTCCAGACCGACGCGCAGCCGGAGGAAAACCCGGAAGAGGACTCACACGAAGGCACGAAGGCACGAAGGGAGGAACCGGAAGAGCCTTTGCAGAACCGGCTGGCGGAGCTGGCGGAACTGCCGGAGGAAGAATTGCCATTGGCTGTCTCGCGGTTCGTTGAGCGCCAGTTGCCCCGGCTCTGCAATCAGCTTTGCCTTGGCGACCGCCACGCAGCGAAAAAGCTCTGCAACCGGATTGCCGGGGAATTGATGCTGGGGAAGATCACCAATGGCAACTCGCACCATGACGGGCGTGGAAAGTTCACGTTCGCGGCGGATCAGGGCGGTGGGTTTGGCGGCTATCCGTTGTCTCCCAAGCATCAAAGCCGAGAATTTCCACGCGATGAACAACGGGCATCCATCAGCGGAGCACTGGCTGCGGCCAACCACGTAGAGCAAAAATCATTCAGCCTTGGCCGCGTGCCTGAATCCCTTGCGAAAAAAGTCCTAAATGAAACCGGCGGCCTTCGGAACTGGACTGGAAGGGAAATGCGCATTGATAGCGATTTCATCCGGCACGCTCGTCATTACCACCCAAATCTTACGGATGACGATTTTCATGCCATTCCTGAGTTGATGACTGGAGCGGAAGAGACCGTCGCAAGCGAGACAGACCGCCATTTGCCTGCTGTGGAATTCCATAAAAAGAAAGACGGGCGGGATTACCTGCTTGTCAGCGCCACCTTGAATAAAGCGGGCCAGATTCAAATGACCACCCTTAAGAAAACAAAACCGGAGCACCGGGCCTAATGGCTTGCGCCCTTCGGCTTACGTCCGAGACGGCGGCCTCCGGTAATTCAAATCTACCATGAACATTCCCATTCTCAATCGAAATTTTAAGCACCCGGCGGATGGGTGGTATCACCTCGAAGCGCTGGGGGAACACCCGAACGCCCGCGCCGGGGTGGTGCAGGTGATTGACGCGGAGTCGGCGGCGAGCATCGTGAACCGCTTTAATGCCGCCGCAGAGGCGGGCCAGCTCTCGCACGGTCAGGAAATGCTCATTGACCACGAGCATTTCAAGCATGACAGCGACAAGGAAACCCGCGCTTACGGCTGGCTGCAACGGCTTTGCAATCGGGCTGACGGCATCTACGGGCAAATCCGCTGGAGCGCCACGGGCCAGGCGGCGGTGGACGGCGGGGATTACCGCTTTTTTTCGACGGAATACGATCCCGCGAGCTTGCAGGTGCTCAACCGCGAGGGCGACCGGGTGCGCCCGCTGGCGCTGGACGGGATCACGCTCACCAACGACCCAAACAACAAGGGCCAACGGGGCATCACCAACCGCAATGTGGGTGATGAGCCGCGCGACGAACGCGGCAGGTGGACCGATAAGGTCGGCGCAAAAATCACCATCCATCCAGGTGATCATTCGGCTCATCCTGGCGAATACGTGCGCCGGGCCAGCGGCGTCGGGGACTACACTCAATGGCATTCCCTGACACACAAGGATGCGATGCCACTGCGGGACGCCTATGTCAAACAACTCCACGAGAAAGGGCACGTCTCTTTCCACGTCACCAACCGCAACACTTTGCCTGGTCATCAGGCCAACTCGACCGCCGGAGCACGGGCGGAAATCCAACAAACAAAAAGCATGAAACAAATCGCACAACGACTTGGTTTGTCCGCCGACGCCAGCGAAGAGGCTATCCTCGGCGAGCTGACCAAACTGGAAAACCGCGCCAATAAAGCAGAGGCGGCTCTTGCCCCTCTGGCCACCGAGCGCGACACCCTCAAAAACCGCGTCACCACCCTGGAAGACGCCCAGGCGGAAGCCGACCTGACTGCGCACGGCATCACGGAAAATGACGCCGACCGCCCGCAACTCAAGGCTGGACTTCTCCAGAACCGGGAAATCGGCCTCGCGTTCCTGAAGCGGATCGCCACCAAGGCGACCGAAACAGGCAAGATCCCGCTCACCAACCGCGCCACCGCCAAGGTGCCTGGCGCTGCCGCTGAAACCGGCAAGGACGCGGACGCCGACAAGAAAAAAGGCGTTGCCATCCGTAACCGCGCGCAGTCCCTGCAAGCGGCCAACCCCAAGCTCACCCTCCAACAGGCATTCATCCAGGCGGAGGCCGAGATCAACCAGGAAGGCTAACCCCGACCGCAACCAAGCAGAATCCAATGAACATCCAACTTAATCCCACCCAGGGCGACACCAAGCGCGGCGACATCAGCGACGTGGCGGCTGTTGACCTCACCGGCAAGGAAGGCTGCCTCGTGAAACTCACGAGCACCGGCTTTGCCCTTCCCTCGGCGACATCCGACATCGCTCCTTACGTGCTCGCCTCCGGCGGCGCGGCCACCACGCAAGTGGCGGCGGAATCGCCCGACCTCAACGACCAGTTCCGCGCAAAGCTCAAGGGCGCTTGCAACAAGGGAGACATCCTTGTGCTTGCCGATCCTTCCACTCCTGCCGACGCGGGCAAGCTGCGGGCGCAACCCACCACGGCTGGCACCTACTATTCCTTTGCCGTTGCAGAGGAAAACGGGGTGGACGGCCAATTCGTCAAAGCGCGCCGCATCGCGGAGCGTGTCACCACCATCGCCGGTTCCTATCCCACAACCCAGGAGCAATAGAACACTATGCTAGAATCCAGAATCGCGCAGTTGGCCACCAGCCCGCTGCTCACCCAGTTCGCCATTACGGCTTCGCAGAAAGCCATCCGTCCCGTCGGCAACTTTATCGCGCCGTTGTGCGAGGTGCCCGACATCAACTTCCGCTACAAGGTTTATACGGATACCAACCGGTTCCGCATTCCTTCCACGCGGCGCAATCCCGGCTCGCCCGTCACCCGTCTCGGCTTCAGCGCCGACGACGCCACGGGCACGCTGGAGCCGAACGCGCTCGACTTCCCGATCCCGAACGTGCAGGGGCTCAGCGAGGAAGCGCTCAGCTACTCCATCATGGAGGCGCAGAGCATCCTGGCCGACGCCAGCGCGCTCGCGTTGGAGAACGAGCAGATCGGCACGGCGGTCAACGCACTGACTGCGGACGCGGTCCCGTTCAACCCCGGCGATGACACGCTCGACCCGATTGGCGATGCCACGGGCGGCTTGGACACGCTCTGCCTGAACATCATCAAGGCCGCCAAGAACGGCGCGCCGGTGAAAATCCTGTTCGGTGCGACGGCGTTCAAGAAGTGGCGCAACAACAAGCAGGTGCGCAGCCGGTTTGTCGTGAGTAATCGCGGCGGCGGCGCGAACGTGGGCCAGGTTTCCCCGACCATCGCCGACGTGGGAATGTTGTTGATGACCAACCCGGAGGTGCAGCTTTCCATGATGGTGGTGGACACCAGCGCCCCCGGCACGGCGGAAAGCATCAGCTTTTTGCTCGACGAGAAGATCATCATCTTCGCGGCAAACGGAGCGCCCAACCGCATGGACCCGTCCTTCATGAAGACCTTCGCCCCGATGGGCGGCTTCTTCAAGCCGGGCAGCTACGTGACCGAGGATCAGCGCGACGAAGTCCTGAAAATGGACTGGACGACGCTGCCGAAGATCACCAACAGCGCTGCGGCCATCATGATTAACACCACCGCGCACTAAACGTCGTTGGTTCAAATCCTGCCCCGGCGACAAGCCGGGGCAGTCTTGAGCAAATGAGCAACTGGATCACCATCACACCCGCCGCGCTGGAGGACATCACCTCCCCGGCAATTATTGCCAAAATCAACGAGATCGCAGGGCAAAGCCACACCAACCCGATGACCCGGGCGATTGTGGCTGCTGTCGCCCGTGTGCGCCGGGCGGTATCGACGGGTAACGCTTTGGAAACAGACCCGGCTACCGTTCCCGCCTCCCTGGAAGCTGTGACACTGCGGATCGCCCGAGCGGGGTTGTTCGAGTTTCTACGATTTCCGCTGGATGAAGACCAGAAGGTGTCCTTGAGGGAGGACCTCTCCGACCTAAAGCGCATCAGCGATGAGCGCATCCGCGTGGAGGCCCCGGACAATCCGCTTTCCGACGGTCAGGGTATCCAGCGCCAACCTTCGCCCGCTGTTATCCGCAACGACCGCAAATTCACCGACCGCAGCACCGACGGAATCTGATGAACCCGCTTCGCAACCGCATCTTTAACGTCCTTTCTGAACTCCGGGAATCTCCCGAAGTCAGGGTGGCACCGTTGCGCGGGTTGGTGGATCATGTGGAAAAGCGGGCGGCGCGAGCATTTGAACGGGACATGCAACCGGTTTGCAAAGCGGTTATCGAGGCGCTGCAAGCGGGGGACAAACACGCGCTGGAGGGTCTGCGCGGGATGCTGCCGCACTTGCTCGAAGAAGTGAATGCCAACCCGGTGCTGGCCGATGTTCTAACGCGGCAGCTCGGGCGGGAATTGTTGGCAGGGCTGAACGGAGAGGAGGCCGACGAGGCATGAGCACACAAGCGCTCCAGCAATGGCGCTCCCGCCGCGCGTTCCCAACCGACATGACCAGCGCGCAAATACGCTCTCTCTCCCGTGAACTGCGGATGCGTTCGGTATTTTCCGCCCGCATGACCAACGCTGAAGCGGTTCAGGAACTGGCCGACGTGGTAGATGAGATGCTGAGTGGCAAGATCAACATGGCTACCGGCAGGCTGCGGATGATGCGCAAGCTGGCCGAATTGGGCTATGATCCGGAAAAGGGTTTCCCCGGAGAAATCGGCGTGGTCCCACCGGCGGAACGCGGCAGCCTGCGAGATCTCTCTTCGGAGCGGCGGATCGATTTGATGCTGGAGACCAAC
>CAIYQA010000149.1 GCA_903928175.1 uncultured Spartobacteria bacterium
AGCGCCAACGGCGCTAGCTATACCAGCCTTGGGCAACGCCCAAGGACTTGCCGCGAAGAAGGAAAGAGGGCTGTAGGCCCGCACTATTGCTTTGCACGGTTGGATGGTGCGGCCCTTCAGGCCTGCTCCTGTTTTCCGGGTGCATGGGGCTATGCCCATGCTGGTATGGGGTCGCGCCTTTGGCGCTGAATCCTTCCGCCTTTGGCTAGGAATGCGTAGAGGCAACATTTACGCCACATTTCATGATGCCTTCTTAAATTGAGGCGATCTCTGCCCTTGGCCCTGGAGCGGATCAGTGGTTGAATACAACCATGATTGTGACTTGCGCGGAGATGCGGGCGATCGAGGAGCGGGCGTTTGCCGCCGGGAGCACGGCGGAGACGTTGATGGAACAGGCCGGCGCGCAGATGGCGCGTGCGGTCATGCAATTTTTCCCCACGCCGGGTGAATGCCGAGTCTTTATCGGCAAGGGCCATAATGGCGGGGATGCATTGGTGGCTGCGCGACACCTTGCGGAACAGGGTTGGCGCATCCTATTGCATGAGATTTTTCCCCGCGAAACCGTTGCGCCGTTGACGCGCAGGAAGCTCGACGAGACGCTCGCGGCCTGCAACCTGTTTCTGCTTCTGGATTCCGCCCTTCCAAAGCCGGGAGCGCACATTGTGCTTGATGGGCTGCTTGGCATTGGCGCGAAACCGGGATTGCGGGAGCCGATTCTTCAAGCCGCCCGTGAGATCAACCGGCTGCGGCGGGAGGACGATTTTGCGGTGTTCGCTTTAGACGTGCCGAGCGGCCTCGATGCCGATTCTGGCGAGGCCGACCTGGATGCGGTTGTGGCCGACTTCACGCTCTGCGTCGGATTCGCCAAACGCGGCGTGCTTGCCGATGCCGCGCTCGATTTTGTGGGCCGCCTCGCGGTGCTGCCGCTGGCGGGCTTTGCTACAGAAGCAGGCGGGCCGCCGCAAGCGGAAACTGTGGCGACGCCGCGCGCATTGGCCCGCTTGCTGCCACGGCGCCGCTTCAACACGCACAAGGGCGAGTGCGGGCGCGTCGGGATTGTGGCCGGTTCGCGCGGGTTCACCGGGGCGGCGATCATGGCGGCGAACGCGGCCGTGCGGGCGGGCGCGGGGCTGGTGACGCTGTTTGTGACGCCGGATATTTACCCGATTGCGGCCCCGGCTGCGA
Source organism: uncultured Spartobacteria bacterium (assembly GCA_903928175.1). Classification (GTDB taxonomy): domain Bacteria; phylum Verrucomicrobiota; class Verrucomicrobiia; order Chthoniobacterales; family Chthoniobacteraceae; genus UBA695. Next base: position 1,186 of record CAIYQA010000149.1, read on the forward strand.
TGCCGGAGGTGATGGTGACGCCTGTGGATTGTTACCTTGCGGTGCTCAAGCGTTCGCTGGATGTGCTGGCCATCGGGCCGGGACTGGGACGCGGTGAAGGGCCGGACATATTGAATGTTATTGAGAATTTCAAAGAACCAATGGTCGTGGACGCCGATGCGCTTAATCTTCTGGCCACAAGCCCGCAAACGCTGCTGCGGGCGGCGGGGCCGCGTTTGTTGACGCCGCACGCCGGGGAGATGGCGCGGCTTTTTCCTGCGAGCGCGCAGCTTTCGCGCAGGCAAACGGCGGAGCAGTTCTTGCAGGCGCAGTGGCAAGGTCAGGTCACGCTGTTGCTCAAAGGCGCGCGTACGCTGGTGGCGCAAAGAGTGGAAAGCGGCGCATTGCGGATTTCCTGGAATACCACCGGGCATCCTGGCATGGCCTCAGGCGGCATGGGCGATGTGTTGACCGGGACATGCGCGGCACTGGCCGGCCAGGGGCTCGCGTTGTTCGATGCCGCGCGCGTGGGGGCGTGGGTTTGCGGACGCGCCGCCGAGCTGGCGCTCACCGCAGGGCAAAGCCAGGAATCGCTTGCGGCAACGGATTTGACGGAGCAGTTTGGGCGGGCTTTTCGGGATTTGCGCGATCAGAATGCGATTGCATGAAAAGTGGAGAAAAAAATCCCGGCAAAGAACTTTACAACCAACTGCGCCGCCTGCCGTGGGAACAGCTTTGGAGCGTGGAGGCGGCCCGCTTTGATCGCGCGACAGCCCAGGAGCGGATGGCGCGGGTGGCGGTGATCCGCGCCGTGGGCGTGGTTTTTTCGGAATCCGGCCCCGCGGAACAGCGGGAGAACGTGAAACAATGGCTGCTCGGATTGTTGCATGATCCGTCTGAAAAAGTAAGGCGCTATGCCATGACGGCCCTGCCCAAGATCGGCGCCGGGGCAAGCGGGGAAGCGGAATTGCTCACGTTGCTGCATGCGAAAACCACGGAGCGGGAAAAGAAATTCCTCGGGCGCACCCTGGACAAGATCGGCGGGGTCGCCACGTTGCAAGCGTTGGAACGCGGACTCCTCCCGCAGACGGAGCAGAAGGTGAAAGCCAGCGTGGCCCGCGCGCAAAGTCCCAGTGCCGTGCGGATGGATGGAATTCTTGCCGATTGCGCCGGGCTGCGCATCCATTTGCGCGGCCGCAACGGATTGGAACAGATCGTGCGGCAGGAGGTGGAGGCCCATCCGGTTGCCCGTGGCAAGTTCCGCGTCCTCGAAGTCACCAGCGGCGTGGTGGCGCTTCAGCCGGTGGCACCTTTTGCGCTGGGCGATCTTTATGCGCTCCGGTGCTTCGGCACCGTTGGGTTTGTGCTCGGGACAGTGCGCGCCAGTGGAGCGGATTCCGTTGCGGCTATTGCTGCGACGATTGCCTCGCCGTTGGCGCGGCGCATTTTGAAAACTTTCACCGAAGGGGCGCTCCGGTATCGGCTGAATTTTGTCGCAAAAGGTCACCAGCGTGGCGCGGTGCGCGAGATCGCCAACCGGGCTTATGCTCTCTGCCCGGAAATCCTCAATGATGCGCGCAATGCGCCTTGGGCCGTGGAGATTTACCCCACGGGACGCGGAAACTCCGTGGAATTGAGCCCGCGCCTGGCGCCTGATCCGCGTTTTTTCTACCGCCAGGCCGATGTGCCTGCGGCATCGCATCCGCCGCTGGCCGCCTGCATGGCCCGGCTCGCGGGTCCGCATAAGGGGGAGATCGCGTGGGATCCTTTTTGTGGTTCCGGATTGGAGCTGATTGAGCGGGCGTTGCTCGGAGGCGTGCGCAAACTTCAGGGAACGGACCTGAGCCCGGAGGCCATCGCCATCAGCGAGCGTAATTTCGCGGCGGCGCATCTGCCTGCCGTTGCCGCGCAATTCACCTGCTGCGATTTTCGGGATTTCGCCGAAAAGCTGAAGCCCCACAGCGTCACGTTGATCGTGACCAATCCTCCCATGGGCAGGCGGGTTCCCATCGGCGACCTGGAAGGGTTGATTGCCGATCTGTTCCGCGTCGCAGCCACGGTGCTTGGACCCGGCGGGCGGTTGGTGTTTGCCAATCCGCTGCCCGTCGGCAACGTTCCACCTGCATTGAAATTGGAGTCGCGCCAAGTGGTGGATTTCGGCGGCTTCAATTGCCGCCTTGAGAAATACCGCAAGCTGCCGCGGTGAGGCGGGGCGCGAAGTGCAAGAGGCGGGAAAAGTGGTCGGGCTGACAGGATTCGAACCTGCGACTTCTTGCACCCGAGGCAAGCGCTCTACCAAGCTGAGCCACAGCCCGTTCTCTTTCCTGCTTGCGCAGGGGATTGGATGTATCGCTTACTTTTCCAGTTTCCGCAAGAAGAATGCGCAAAATTGGAAAGAAATCCCCGTCAAGGAAGCCGTTGCAAGCCCATGGAAACGATGGAGGCCCAGGCGAGCACTTTGAATTGCCCGGCCTCCAATGCGGCCTGGAGTTCGTCGCGGGAAAGCAGCAGCAGTTCCTGCGGTTCGAGGTCGTCGGCGGTGGGCTGGCGCTCAGGCCGGGCGTTGAGGGCGAGAAAGAAATGGGCCGTTCCGGCCCCGCGATTGGCATCCACAACGTAACTCCCCAGCGCGTGCCATTCTTCGGAAACGTAGCCGCTTTCCTCCAGGAGTTCACGCTGGGCGGCGGCGAGCGGGTCTTCGCCCGGTTCCAGGAAACCGCCCATCGGTGCGAGCGACTCGCCTTCAATCGCGTATTTGCTCTGGCGGAAACAGAGGAACCGGCCATCGGGGGTGCGGGCAAGGATGTTGGCGTAGTCCGGAGTGATCACCCAAGGCCAGTCATCGATGCGGCGGCCATCCGGGAGCTCCAACTCGTGGATTTCCAGTGCAAGGAATTTGTTGGGCTGGCAAAGCAGGCGGCGGGAAATGGTTTTCATGAAGGGAAATCAGGAAATCAGGAAACCAGGAAACCAGGAAAAATACAAAGAATTGAAAATTTAATCTCTGTTCCTGGCTTCTTGGTTTCCTGATTCGATGTCTTAAATCATCCGCGGCCCAAACCGTTCGCCCACTTGCCGATGCATTTCCTTGATGGCTTCCGCCTGGTCCTTATGGCAGACGAGCGTGGCATCCGGAGTGTGGATGATGAGGAGGTTTTCGCAGCCGATGGTGGCGATGAGGTGATCGGGGTCGCTGGAGGCGGCGAGGGTTCCCTTGGTTCCGATATGGAGCGTTTTCGCGGCGGTGGTGTTGCCGTGTTCGTCCTGCGGGCAGGTTTCGCCGAACATCGGCCAGGAACCGACGTCCAGCCAGGTGAGCGGCATGGGAACGGCGGCGACCTGCACTTGCGGATCGCGTGAGGCGGGTTCCATGACGGCAAAATCGACGCTGATTTTTTTGAGTTGCGGGAAGACGCTGTTGAGGACGGTCTCGCGCTGCGGAGTGTTCCACGCATCGGCAATTTGTGAGATGCCTTCGGCATTCTCGGGAGCGTACCGGCAGATGCAATTGAGCAAAGTGGCGGCGCGCCAGACAAACATCCCGCTGTTCCAGAGATAGCGTTCCGCTCCGGCCGCAAAATATTCCTGCGCGACAGGCAGTGCCGGTTTTTCCTTGAACTGCTCGACCACCCGGGCGTCCCCATCAATGACCTTGCCGAGCTGGAGGTAGCCGTAGCCGGTGGCGGCCTGGGTGGGGGCGATGCCGAAAGTGACCAGCGTTTTGGGCTGCGCCTCGGCGATCCGGAAGCCGTGATCGACGATCTTCAAAAATTGATCAATCGGTTCAATGATATGGTCGGCGGTGAAAACGGCGATGACCGCCTCCGGGTCGTGTTTGGCGATGATGGCGGCGCTGTAGCCGACGGCGTTGAGCGTGTCGCGCCCGGTGGGTTCCGCCAGGAATTGTTCGCGCGGCAGACAGAGGGCATTGCAAATGAGTTCGGCGTGCCCTTGCCCCGCGCAGATGTAGCGGTTCTCCGCGGGGACAAGCCCCTCGAGCCGCTCAAAGGCAAGCTGAAGCAGGCTTTTGCCGTTGATGAACGGGATTAATTGCTTGGGCAAGCTGGCCCGGCTCATGGGCCAAAGGCGGGTGCCGGAACCGCCGGCAACGATCAAAGCGTATCTCATGGGGAATGGGTGAAAAGGGAAAGAGTTTAGAATGGAAGATGTGGGAGTCAATAGGGGACATCAAAATCCGCGCAGATCGGTAATGGAACGCTGGATCAAGCGGGGGCTTTGCCGGATGACGCGATTCATGCTCTCTATGAGGTGCGCACCTTGATGCGGTGGGAACCCGGGACCGGCTCCTTGGAAGGAATGTAAATGTAGCCGCCGCCGCAACTGGAATAGCAAGCGCCGGGATATTGCGACTGGTAATATTTGAGCAGGGCCAGCAAATCCATGGTGATGGTGTGATGAATGAAATTCCCCGGCAGCAGGATTTCCCAGCAGCGCATGGTTTCGTTCATGGCGGCCCCCAATCCGCAAAGGTCCTGTTTGAGAATGGAATCGTAGCAAATCCGGCCCGCTTTGCCAAGACGACTGATGAACTCCACGTTTTCGAGGTTCTTGACATCCAGGGGGGAATAGCCCGCCGGGCGCGGCACGACGGGAAGCACATTGATGACGCTTTCGAGCCAGTGGACGACTTCCGGGTCGGTGGTGTTCTCGATGTGCTGGGGAAAAACTCCGCCGCGATGAGCAAAATCATAATCCAGGCGGCTGATGCCCGGGTAGAGCAAGCCGATCATATCCTGACTTCCCGACGGTTCGGGACAATCTTTGTTTTCGGCGGCGTAGAGTTCCTCGACGCGTTGGGCAAGATCGCCACCGGGCAAGCCTCCCCAGAGTTCCAGGGCGATTTTGCGGGTGCCCGCGGCGAGTCCCGAGCGCTCCATCCAAAAGCAATCGGGCTCGATGCTGACAACGCACACCGAACCGGGAGGCGTCGGGTTGAGTCGGGAACAAAAAGGTTGATCAATCCAACCACCCGCAAAGGTGAGACGATAGGGGAAATCTCCGATGATATCAGTGAGTTTGAGGTTGTTGGATTGCATGCGTCGGGGGCTTCGACGAGTGAGAATAATGCAGAAGAAGCACAAGAAAAGTCCTATTCCAAGGCTCGGAGCAGGAGGGCAAGGGCGGTGCGCGCCGCGAGGTCCTTGAAAACCTCGCGATCCCGGAAAAACCGGTGCTGTTCGACCGTGGTGGAGGCGTTGCGCCGGGCAAGGGCGATACAGACGGTGCCCACGGGCTTGGCCTCGGTGCCGCCGGAGGGCCCCGCGATGCCGGTGGTGGCGAGCGCCCAGTCTGAACCGGCGCGCCGGAGGGCTCCTTCGGCCATGGCAGCGGCAACTTCCGGGCTCACCGCGCCGTGTGCTGCGAGGAGCGCGGGCTCGACTCCCAAGTCGCGTATCTTGGCTTCGTTGGCGTAGGTCACATAGCCCGCGAGAAAAACGGCGGAGGCACCGGAGACGTTGGTCACTCGGTTGGCGAGCCCGCCGCCCGTGCACGACTCCGCTGTCGCGAGAGTTTGCGTGCGCCGGGTGAGCGCTTCGACCACGGCTTGCTCGATGTGGCGTCCATCGCGGGTGACAATCTGTTTCCCCAAGGAGCCGACGATGATCTTTTCGGCTGCCTCCAAAGCGGCCTCCGGGCCGATGCAGCGGATATCCACTTCACCGGGTCGGGCGCAGTAGCCCAGTTCCAGGCCGGGGATGGCCAGCAGCGACTCGCCCACGAGCGCTTCGACATTGGATTCGCCCATGCCGAGGACGTGGTAAATGCGGCATTCCTGGACGGCTGCCGTGCCGGAAACCAAGCGCCGCAGGATGGGCAGGACGGATTGCTCAAACATCGGCTTCAACTCGCGGGGCGGGCCGGGCAGCAGGAAAAGGTGGACTGTGCGCCCGTCGGATGCGCACGTGAGGTAAAGTCCGGGAGCGGTGCCGTTGTCGTTGGGAAGGACGGTTGCGCCTTCGGGAACCTGCGCCTGGAGGGCAATGCGCTCAGTGAGGGTGAAGCCGCGCAGGGCAAAACGGGCGGCGATCACGCGCATGATTTCTTCATCAAAGCGCAAAGGGCGGCCCAGCAATTCGGCGGTGATCTCGCGCGTGAGATCGTCCGTGGTGGGGCCGAGCCCGCCGGTGACGATCACGATTTCCGCGCGGGCGAGTGCGGTTGTGAGCGCTTCGCGGATGGCGTCGCCGTCGGGCACGGTCACTTGCCGCTCGATGCGCAGCCCAAGCGGGAAGAGCCCCTGGGCAAGCGTGCCCAGATGGGTGTTGATGACGCTGCCCAGGAGGATTTCCGTACCGGTATTGACGACTTCGACGTTCATAGCTGTATGAAGAATGAATTTTTAAGGCTCCGTTGCAAAGCCCGGATGCGAAATTCATTCGACCGGGAAAGGCGGTTCTGTTGTAATCTTGTCTTCCACACTTTTTACCATCAATAAATCTTATGGCTTACACTGATGTCATTCCGCCCGCAGGAGGCAAAATTTCCATCGAAAACGGCAAATTGACCGTCCCGGCGAATCCGGTGATTCCGTTTATTCGCGGCGACGGCACCGGCCCGGACATCTGGGCAGCCAGCGAGCGGGTGTTGGATGCGGCGGTCGCAAAAGCTTACGGCGGTGCGCGCAAGATCGCCTGGTTTGAGGTATTCGCGGGACAGGCGGCCAAGGACAAATTTGACAACTGGCTCCCCGACGACACCGTGAACGCTTTCCGCGAATATCTGGTGGGGATCAAAGGGCCGCTGACTACTCCTGTTGGCGGCGGGATCAGTTCGCTCAACGTGGCGCTGCGCCAGATGCTCGACTTGTATGTCTGCCTGCGCCCGGTGCAGTATTTCCAAGGTGTCCCCTCGCCGGTAAAACACCCGGAGCGGATGGACATGGTGATCTTCCGCGAGAACACGGAGGATATTTACACGGGCATTGACTGGCCCGCCGGTTCGCCCCTGGCGACTGAATTTCTGAAATGGCTGGAAACCAACTCGCCCAAGGATTTCAAGAAAATCCGCTTTGGCGCGGAAGCCCCGGAGCAAGTGGGCATCGGCGTGAAGCCGGTTTCGCAACCCGGCACGGCGCGGTTGGTGCGCTCGGCGATCCAATACGCGATTGCACAGAAGCGCAAGAGCGTCACATTCGTCCACAAGGGCAACATCATGAAATACACCGAAGGGGCGTTCCGCGACTGGGGTTACGAGGTGGCCAAGCGCGAGTTCGGCGCGGTGGAGATCGACGGCGGCCCGTGGTGCCGGATTCCTGAAGGAAAACCGGGCGCGGGGCTTGTGTTCAAGGACATGATCGCCGACATCACGCTCCAGAACGTGCTCATCCGGCCCCAGGATATTGATGTGATCGCGACGCTCAATCTCAATGGCGATTACCTCTCCGACGCGCTCGCGGCGCAGGTCGGCGGCATCGGCATTGCTCCCGGCGGCAACATCAATTACACCACCGGCCATGCCGTGTTTGAGGCCACGCACGGCACGGCACCCAAATACGCAAATCTCGATATGGTCAACCCCGGCTCCGTCATTCTCTCCGGTGAAATGATGTTCCGCTACCTGGGCTGGAACGAGGCTGCCGATTGCATTCTCAAGGGAATCAACGGCGCCATCGCCGCCAAGCGTGTGACCTATGATTTCGCACGCAACATGGAGGGGGCCACGGAAATCAAATGCTCCGAATTCGGCACGGCGGTCATCGAGCAGATGTGAAAACCTATCCGACACCCTGGCAGCAGAAAATTCTGTGGGGCGCGCTGACTGCGGTGGCTCTCGCAGTGATTGGCGCGTTGTCCGTCTTCCTGTTGCTCGGCGCGGGCAAGGTGCTCGGGTATCTCCAGCCGCTGCTGATTCCGGTGGCGGTTGCGGGGATTCTCGGCTTCCTGCTCAACCCCCTTGTGGATCGGTTTGTGCGGTGGGGCTTGCGGCCTCACGCCGCAGTGCTCGCGGTTTTTGCATCGGTATTTCTGCCTGTGGCGTTGATCGCGCTGTGGGTGGTGCCGGAGATTTATCATCAGAGCGCGGAATTTGCCGTAAAGCTTCCCGGGTACATCAGCACGGGCCAGAAAGAGTTGGCGGCTCAGATCGAACGCTTCATCGCCTGGTTCAACCTGCGGTATCCCGAGAGCCCCTATACCGCGCAGATGATGGAATGGATGCAAAAACAACTCCCGGAACTGCCGCTCAAGGCGTGGCGCTTCATCAGCGGCGGCGTGCAGGGATTTCTTGGCGCGGCGGGATTTCTGCTCGGGCTGGTGCTCGTTCCGATCTATCTCTATTACTTTCTGATCAACGCGGAATCCATCTCGCAGCGCTGGGGAAACTACCTGCCGTTGCGCGCTTCGCCGTTCAAAAACGAGGTGATCAATTGCCTCAACGAGATCAACAGTTACTTGATTGCATTCTTCCGGGGGCAGATTCTCGTGACGATGATCGACGGGACGCTGATCGGGGTGTCGCTGTTTATTCTTGGGGTGAAATTTGCGCTGTTGATCGGCCTGATGGTCGCCGTGTTGCAGCTCATTCCTTATCTCGGAGTGTTGCTGTGCTGGATTCCCTCGGTGCTGATCGCTTATGCGCAATGGGGCGACTGGCAACACCCGGCGATGGTCACGCTGATTTTCTTTGTGGTGTTCCAGTTGGAGGGATTCGTGATCTCTCCGAAAATCGTGGGGGAATCCGTGGGGTTGCACCCGATGACCATCATCGTTTCGATGTTTGCCTGGAGCTTGATCATCGGCGGCCTGCTCGGCGCGCTGCTGGCGGTGCCGATGACCGCCACGCTCAAAGTGCTTTTGCGCCGCTATGTTTGGGAGAAACAATTTGAAAGGGCGCCGGTTGTGACGGAGCCTTCGCCGTCATGAAACAACCTTATATCGTGCCCAGCACCGCGCGCCG
>CAIYQA010000150.1 GCA_903928175.1 uncultured Spartobacteria bacterium
AGGTATTCGGCCACGATTTCCTGATTCCGGGCGGCGATGGCTAGGAAGGGGGGATCGTCGCTCGGCTCCTGCGAAGTAGCTTGGAATGAATAGATGGAAACGCGAAAAAATATCCGTTTTCCTAGAGGTATCTGGCAAGAGGCAACCGCTGAAAAAGAATAGAATATGAATAGCAAGTTCGGGCGCTGACGTGACTTCGCTTTTTCCGTGGGGCCAGGGATGCGCAGGCTAGTATCCAACGCCTATCCCTCGCCAGTGGCCAGAGATTTGGAAATGTCCCGTATCTCGGGATATGGAACAAAAATCGCATCCGTCGGATCAGCAACCTCATCAATTGACACCCGCAGGTGGCACACCTGATGACCTCTCCCGTTTGGATTCCAATATCTCTGAACCCCGGCAGGAGGGTGGAGACCCCACGGCACCTGTTGTAGAGCAATCCAAAACACCGCTTGCAACAAAAACGGAGAAACAATCAAAACACCGCCTATGGGCCGGACCCTCAAAATTTGATGCACGTTATTGGGTGCCTCGGATTCGCAGGCCTTTCAACGGACGCAAAGTCCAAACTGCCTCCTATTGGATGGAGTTACAGTATCGCGGGAGGAGAATTATGTTTTCGCTGCATTCTGAAGATAAAAAAACGGCTTCCAAAAAAGCGGCGGAAATCTATCTCAATTTGTACCGGTATGGCGTTGATGAAACACTTAAAAAGTATGGGAGCCCGCGAACTCGGAAGTTACGCACCCCAAGGGAGGCGTGTGAAACAACGCTCGGAGAATGGATAATCGCCGCCCAAAGAGTTTTCACCGGAGAAAAGAAGTCCTTCCTCGATTACGTTCGTTCGGCACGCCAGATTGCCAGGTGGATCCAAGAAAGCCGTAAAGCCGCGGAAGCACAGAAGAAGCTCACTGCACGGCAGCGTAAGGCGGCAGAAAAGAAGGCCCGAAAGCGCTTTGCACCCAAACATGCGCTCGTCTTTCGTCGATTGGTTGATGCCGAACCCCTCACCATCTTCAACCCTTCTACTATTCAGATGTGGAGAATAGCTTACGTTGAGCGCGTAGGGAACGACGAGCTTCTGAAAAAGCGGGCCCGCACATCGGCCAATACCCTACTGAGGCAGGCGAAGGCTTTGTTTTCCAAAGAGATTCTGAACACAATCTCAGGGGTGAAAATCCCGTCGCCGTTGCCTTTTGAAAATTGCAAATTTTATCCAGCCCAGGATATGAGTTATCGCTCGCGAATTGATCCTGTCGCACTTCTGAAAGCCGCACAATCCGAGCTTTCGGAGGGTGATACCGAAGTGTATAAGGTATTGCTGTTGGCATTGGGGGGCGGACTGAGACGTGGCGAGATAGATACGCTTACTTACGACCAGGTCGATTTTGCAAAAAATATGCTCCGAATGCATGTGACCGCCGAGGGACGCAGAAAATCCAAACAGTCCGAAGGCGATGTCCCGCTTGACACAGCGTTGATAGGCGAGCTGAGGAAATGGGAACTAAGCGCGAAGGACAAATTCGTATTGGATGGCCCAGGCGTTGAAGAACCGAAGAAGTGGGGACGCAACTACCGTTGCGAAGAGACATTTAATAGAACCATCGTTTGGCTGAGAAAGCATGGGGTGGACACACTGAAGCCCATACACACTTTGCGCAAGGAAGCTGGCAGCTTGGTCGCCACCGCAGCAGGCATCCTGGCGGCCAAACAATTTTTAAGGCACAGCTCCATCGAGGTGACCTCTGCATATTACGTCTGCAACAAAGGACGCCACACCGTCAAAGTGGGCGAACTGCTTGGTGAAGACGAATAGCGGCTGGGGCCTGTCACGGCAGGATGCTACACCGTAAAACATCTCCGTTAGCCGAATTGTTTTCAAACCACATTCCACAACCGGACGTGACTTGACGCGAACGTCATCCAAAGACATCCTGGCTGAAATCTGAATCATGCCACGAGGAAAACCATGGACGCACGCGGATCGAGAGGTTGCGATGAACCTCTATTGCACGGTTCCCTTTGGACTGTTCCATTCGCGCAATCCGTTGATTGTTGAAATTGCCGAGAGGATGGGGCGCTCCCCGTCCAGCCTCGCCATGAAGTTATGCAACTTTGCGTCCCTTGACCCCGCGCACCAGGCGCGCGGTGTCAAAGGCTTGGAAGGAGCCAGTAAAGGAGACCGCGAGATATGGGACGAGTTTCAGTCCGACTGGGAGACGCACGTTTACGAAAGCGCTCAAAAGCTCGCCAAATTGCGCGGCCAGTCGGTGGAACAGAGCGCAGAGATTAACCCGCGAGAGATTCCGCGCGAAGGAATCGAGCGGGAGCGCTTTGTGAAACAGCGGGTCAACCAACAGTTCTTTCGCACCGCCGTATTGGCGGCTTACGATTCCAAGTGCTGCATCACCGGGCTTGCTGTGCCGGAACTTCTCGTTGCCAGCCATATCATACCATGGGCAGAAAACCCCAAGACCCGCGTGAACCCGTCCAACGGCCTTTGCCTCAACGCTCTGCATGATCGAGCCTTTGATCGAGGGTTTATTGCCCTCGACGAAAACTTGCGGGTGATGGTTTCGCCTGCACTTCGGCGGTTCGGAGAAACCCCTGAGATTACGAGATCGTTTTTGGTATTTGAAGGAATCGAGATATGCCGCCCCATCCGATTTGCTCCCGATCTGGAATTCTTGGCATGGCATCGCAAAAACCGATTCCAGTGCGCCGCATAGCGATCTTTATTCCACCTCCACATCTCGGCACCGCTGCTCCAACAGGAATGCGATTTGTTTGATTTGATTGGCGTGGAGCACAGGAGCCAAATTTGCACTTGGAAACGCAGAACAGATTTCCCGACCGCTGACAGCCCGGACGTCACTGCGACCCTTGCGTTCCACGAACCACCCTGGCAGAGCCAGAACCGGAACGGGCTTGATTTGAATTCCAGTCGCCTTTTGGAGCCACGCAGCCAAGTGCTGCGCATTTTCCTGCGCCTGCCGCACGCCAAAATCCTCGTTACCCCAAGGGTATTTTAGGAAGGCACCATCGAATTCAACGACATTGCGAGGAGAGTTGTAGCCCTTTCTCACCTGCTTACGGCGCGTCTTGGTCTCAATGGAGAAAACACCGCCCGGCCCCACGGCAACGTGGTCTATGTTGAAGTTTTTCGAGCCAGGGCGTCCCTCGAACTGCACATCATGAAACACTTCATAACCTTGTGCCACCATTCGGTTTAGCTCCTCCCCAACGGCCCGCTCTCCGAGAAATCCGAGGTGGTAATTCCGGCGCAAATGGACCAATCGGTTCAGCCGGATACCGTAAAAAACACAGACACCGTAGCCGAGGGCAAGGGATACGCCGAAGACGATCTGGACACCGCGATCTTGGAGATGCTCAAACTGGGAATAGCTGAGGCAAGCGATCCCCAGGCAGATGAATATGAACATGACGACTTTATCGCTGATTTGTTCGTCCAGCAGCGCGATTTTCTCCCGCAATGATTCGCCTGGCGGGCGCAGCAGCTTTTCTGTAAAAGGCGTTTTAACCTTCGCCGCTCGCCTTTTGCACAAGAGGTTAAAACTGAAAAGTAGGGCGAAAACGGGCAGACCTCCAATGAGAGCGGGGAAGAACCATTTCATTGGCCAAGCTTCTTAGCCGTCCCCTTTACCCATGTCGAGCAGAGGGTGAGGGATTGGATGCTGTTGAGGACTACAAATTGAATTACGGAGTATTGCGGTAATGCCCGATAAATTCCTGGTAGATGCCCGGATGTTTCCTATCGCCAAATAAAAACCATTGGGTATGCTCCCCACGTGTCATGGCCGATTCGACCGCGCGTGACGGAGCACCCATGTCAAACCCCTTTTTTGAACACCCAATTCTGAACTCCCCGTACGAGTGCCCGGCTCGGCACTGGGAGTTGGATGACGCAGGCCAACCGACGCAGCAGAAAATTGAGCGCCGTCGCCGGGCGGAGTTCATTACCCCCATCCCCAAACCGAAGAAGCGTAAAGGCTTAACAGCGCAGCAGCAGATGGTTTTCGACGAGGGAAAAGGACTCTCGACCAAGGAACAGCAATACGACCCTACCTCCATCATCAACGAACTGCGCCAGTACGTTGACCAATGGCGGGCACTGCCCAATTCCAGCCAGTGGCAAGTCACCCCGGAGACAGCCCGCCTCCTTCAACACTGGCGCCACCACCCTTTCAGCGGTATTCGTCCCTTCTTCTGCCAGGTGGAAGCGGTAGAAACCGCGATTTGGCTTACCGAGGTGGCACCGCATTCCGTGAGTGGCAAGCGCATTCTCGACCACTTGGCCGCCGCCAATAAGGATGCGAACCCGGAACTGATGCGGCTCGCGCTCAAACTCGCCACCGGTGCCGGCAAGACCACCGTTATGGCGATGCTGATCGCCTGGCAGACAATCAACGCAGTGCGTCGCCCCAACAGCAAGAACTTCACCCGCGGCTTCCTGGTGGTCGCGCCGGGCCTGACGATTAAGGACCGCCTGCGCGTCCTCCAACCCAATGACCCTGACAGCTACTACGGTGACCGGGAGTTGGTTCCCTCCGACATGCTGGACGACGTTAACCGGGCGAAAATCGTCATCACCAACTACCACGCTTTCAAGCTGCGTGAGCGGATCGAACTCTCAAAAGGCGGACGTTCGCTCCTCCAAGGACGCGGTGAGGAACTTAACACGCTCGAAACCGAGGGCCAGATGTTGCAGCGGGTCATGCCCGACCTGATGGGGATGAAAAACATCCTCGTCCTCAACGACGAGGCACACCACTGCTACCGGGAAAAACCCAAGGATGCCGACGAGGAGGAATTGAAGGGAGACGAGAGAAAAGAGGCGGAAAAGAACAGCGAGGCCGCCCGCCTTTGGATTTCCGGCTTGGAAGCGGTCAACCGCAAGCTCGGTGTCGCCCGCGTCCTCGACCTCTCTGCCACCCCGTTCTTCCTTAGCGGTTCCGGCTACGCCGAGGGGACGCTCTTTCCTTGGACGATGAGCGACTTCTCGCTCATGGACGCCATTGAATGCGGCATTGTTAAACTTCCTCGTGTCCCGGTGGCAGAGAACATCCCCGGCAACGAGATGCCCATGTTCCGCAACCTGTGGGAGAACATCCGCAAGGACATGCCCAAGAAGGGGCGGAGCCAAGGGGGCGAACTCGACCCGCTGAAACTCCCCACCCGGCTCCAAACCGCCATCCAAGCCCTCTACGGTCATTACGAGAAAACGTATAAACTATGGGATGAAAATGGCATCAAGGTGCCCCCCTGCTTCATCATCGTCTGCCAGAACACGGCAATCTCAAAGCTGGTTTACGACTTCATCTCCGGTTTCCAACGCAAGAACGAGGACGGAACCACCACCTTGGAAAACGGCCGCCTCGCCCTCTTCCGTAACTTTGACGAGACCACGGGCAATCCTTTGTCCCGACCCAACACCCTCCTCATCGACAGCGAGCAACTCGAAGCCGGGGACGCCCTCGACGACAATTTTCGCAGCATGGCCACCGATGAAATCGAGCGTTTTCGCCGCGAGATCATCGAACGCACCGGGGATACCCGTGCCGCCGATAACCTCACCGACCAGGAATTGCTCCGGGAAGTGATGAACACCGTCGGAAAACCCGGCCAATTGGGCGGATCCATCCGCTGCGTGGTTTCCGTCTCGATGCTCACCGAGGGGTGGGACGCCAACACCGTCACCCACGTTTTGGGCATTCGGGCTTTCGGCACCCAGCTTCTCTGTGAACAGGTCATCGGGCGCGCCTTGCGTCGCCAGTCTTACGACCTCAACGAGGAAGGTCTCTTCAATGTAGAATATGCCGACGTGTTCGGCATTCCGTTTGATTTCACCGCCAAGCCGGTGATTGCCCCGCCGCAGCCGCCGCGGGAGACTGTCCAGGTCAAAGCCGTGCGCCCTGAGCGGGACGCCTTGGAAATCCGGTTCCCTCGTGTCGAAGGCTATCGCGTGGAGCTGCCGGAGGAGCGTTTGACTGCGGATTTCAATGACGAGTCAATCTTGGTGCTCAGCCCTGACCTTGTTGGGCCGTCCATAACCCGCAACTCCGGCATCATCGGCGAAGGCGTCGATTTGGGATTGAAGCACTTGGGCGATATGCGTCCTTCGACGCTGCTGTTCCACGTCACCCATCGGCTCATCTACACCAAGTGGCGCGACCCCGGTGAAGATCCAAAGCTCCATCTCTTTGGCCAGCTTAAACGCATCGCCAAGCAGTGGATCGAAACCTGCCTCGTATGCAAAGGCGACACCTATCCCGCCCTCCTGATGTACCAGGAACTGGCGGACATGGCCTGCAACAAAATCACCGCCGCCATTACCCGAAAATTCTTGGGCGAGCGTCCCATCAAAGCCCTGCTCGATCCATACAACCCTATCGGCTCCACGGCGCATGTTCGCTTTAACACCTCCCGCGCCGACCGCTGGGAAACCAGTTCCAAGAGCTGCCATGTGAACTGGGTCGTGCTCGACAGCGACTGGGAGGGGGAATTCTGCCGCGTGGCAGAATCCCATCCCCAGGTCCGCGCCTACGTCAAAAACCACAACCTCGGTCTCGAAGTGCCCTACCGGTACGGCTCGGAAACCCGCAAATACCTGCCCGATTTCATCGTGCTGGTGGACGACGGCCACGGCCCCGATAACCTGCTGCACCTGATTGTGGAAATCAAAGGCTACCGCCGCGAAGACGCGAAGGAGAAGAAGTCCACCATGGACACCTACTGGATTCCAGGCGTGAACCACCTCGGCACCTACGGGCGCTGGGCCTTCGCGGAGTTTAGGGACATTTACGAAATCGAGTCTGACTTTGCTGCCAAGGTGGAATGCGAGTTTAATAAGATGATCGCCAAAGCCTCCGAACCATCACCACTGGAGTCCGCATGAGCAGGTTTGTGAGCCAAAAAACGCCGTGCTCTTCCCGCTCAACTCGGTTAGATTGAAGCAGAAACGAAAACCATGGCCACTGCAACTCAGATTAAATCTCTTCTTCAAAGCCACGGTAGTGGGGACGATGAACGCTTTTACGCCATCGCCTTACAGGTGGCCGCCGCCGAGGCGCGCCGTGGCCATGAGGCGCTTGCTGCTGAAATCAAGAAGCTGGTGGACCAGGCCAAACAACGCAAGGCCACGCCCAAGAGTGTCCCTTCAATCTTTCATGTAGCCCAGCCTCAAGGAGAGGCCGCCGAACTCTTGGAGGAAGCCGCTGCTACATGGAAAGTCAAAGATCTAATCCTCCCACAACCCCTGCGTGACCGCGTTTCCCGTATTTTAGAGGAACAACAGCACCTTTCCCGTCTTAGGGAGCACGGTCTGCACCCTCGTCAACGACTTCTGTTCACCGGCCCACCTGGCTGTGGAAAAACCATGACGGCTTCTGCGCTGGCAAATGACCTACGTCTCCCTCTTTTTGTCGTGCGCCTTGATAGTCTGATCACCCGCTATTTGGGCGAATCTCTTTCCAAGCTCCGCATCATATTCGATACAGTCAACAGCACCCGCGCAGTCTACCTTTTTGATGAATTCGATAGCATTGGATATACCCGCGACTTTACCGGGGACGTGGGCGAAATGCGCCGTTTACTCAACAGCTTCCTGACTTTCATTGAGAAACTTTCCAGTAACAGCTTGGTCATCGCCGCCACCAATCATGGAGATCGGCTGGATAAGGCACTATACCGTCGCTTCGATGATCTCATTGAGTTTGGCTTACCTCTTCCAACGCACATGTGGAAGACCATAAAGGCACGTCTCGGCAGCATACCACAAGACGAGCTCGACCGAGCGCAGATTCTGAAAGCAGCTGCCGGATTAAGTTATTCCGAGATCACCCGTGCTTGTGAAGAGGCTATTAAAGAATTGCTGCTGCGAAAGAGTAAATTTTTGTCCACGTCCATGCTCATTAAAGCCTTAACGGAACGTCGCCTTTTTTTGAACCGATAATCTCACCCACCTTGCCGAACTCCCGGCCACCATCTCGCCGTGCCAGACTCTTCCCTGCCACTATTCCAGCTTCCCAAGCCAAAGTTAAAGCACCTTTTCTTATCCAATGCGGCGCAGCGGATTGACTTTAAGGGAAGGGGTCATGGAAAATCGGACATCCGGGAGGTCGAGCGCCGTAAACATGCGGCGCTTCTCACCCGCCAGTTGGCGGGTGTTTCCACGCTGTTTGATGATATTCAGAAATCCATCCGCGCAGAAGAACTTCCACAGATGGAAGGCATCGTTATCAAGATTACAACAGAACCTGGATATGTCTTAGCCCCACAGGAGGTTCAAGCTCTGACGACTCGGACTGGCAAACGATCCGGGCCTGTCATCACTCTCTTACACGCAACCCAGATGCAAGACAGTGATGGCCTTTCTTACACGCGGGTCGTGTTACATGTGCCTTTTGGTGGTCTCTCTTATCTCGAAGAAAAAATACGTCAATTTTCCGAAGGTAAGGGGAAGAAAGGGAACCACGCCTTTCTTTCAAATATCAGCTCCATAGCCCAAGCCGCACTGGATGCTTTGTGGACTGACGATCCCGATACTCTCCCCAAAGACGAAGCCCCTCATTGGTGGCAGCTTTGGATTCGGAAGTTCCCTGCTGATGTCTGGCAGCGCTTCGAGCATATCAAAGAAAGTCTTTCGTTGGAGATCAAAGGTGAGTCACTCATACTACCAGAACATCGTATTGTTTTGGTTCGAGCCACTTCCGCAGTGCTCGCCTCTTCACTGCCACTCTTAGACACGCTGGCGGAAATCCGGGGGGCTCATCCTTGTTCCTTGGGTTTGACTGACCTGTCGGCAAGTGAACAGCGGGAATGGGTGGATGAAGCCCTTGCACGCATTAGCCTTCCAGATCAGGATGCTCCCACCGTCTGTCTTTTGGATACGGGGGTCAACCGGGGGCACAAGCTCCTCGAAAACCTGTTAAACCCTGCCGACAACCAAACCGTTTTTCCCGACGGTGATAGCAGCGACGCCTATATCAAAAGTTCCAAGCATGGCCACGGAACCCCAATGGCAGGCTTGGCAGCTTTCGGCGATCTACGCCAACTCATGCACTCTACTGGCACATGGGACCAATTGCATCGTTTGGAATCAGTTCGCATATTCGACCCAGCCAACCCGCATGATCCCGAAAATTACGGTTCCGTTACATTGCAGGCCGTTGCACTTCCGGAAATTCAGAACCCCAAGCGTAGGCGCGTTTATTCGCTTACGATTACTGCGCCCGGTCCCGACGATGGAAGGCCCACCGCATGGAGCGCCGCGGTTGATGCTGCCGCTTACGGTGATGAAGGCCAAGAAGCTCGCAAGCGTGTCATTCTCGTCTCAGGTGGGAACGTAAGGCCAGACGAGCATGGTCTTAATTACGTCTATCCCGACGACAATCGGAATACTCCCATCCAAGACCCGGCCCAAGCTTGGAACGCGGTAACGGTTGGTGCGATAACCCACCGCGACCGAGTGGAGGAGTCCGATGACGAATCCAAACGACTGGTTCGCTTTGCTCGAAATGGGGATATGAGTCCTTTCAGCCGAACTGCCTGCGACTGGGACGTGCATTGGCCCATCAAGCCCGAGATTGTCATGGAGGGTGGCAATGCCGCTTTCCATCCTGTTCACGGGCCGGAATATCGTGAATCTTTGGAACCGATTAGCACATCAGGAATGGGGGTGATGGGGCGGGACTTATGCTCTCTTAATGCAACGAGTGCGGCTACCGCGCAAGCTGCCCGCTTGGCGGCGGAAATATCTTTCCGCTACCCCGCAATCTGGCCAGAGAGCGTGCGTGGATTGCTGATCCACTCGGCACGCTGGAATGATGTCATGCTGGATGGCATTAAACCGCACCGTGCCTATAGAAAGAAGGGGAATGACAGAGCGGAATTCATCCAAGCCCTACGCTGCTTTGGCTTTGGTGAACCGGACGCGGCACGGTGTGCTTTCAGCGCGGGACACGCCGTCACCATGATCCGGGAAGACCGACTGCATCCCTATGCAGTCAAAAAGAGCAATATCCAACTTAACGATTGCCACATCCATGTTCTGCCTTGGCCGAAGACTTTGCTCCAAAAGCACTTTTCGGACACTCTCAAGCTTCGAGTAACGCTTTCCTACTTTACTGCCCCAAACCCTTCTGCAAATAACGCTTTGCGTAGTTCTCGTTACCGCTACGGGGGGGCTTTGTTACGTTTTCTCGTCCGAAATAAGGATGAATCTGAGAAGAACTTCGAAATCCGGTTAAAGCGGGTGGCAGATGAGAGTGAAGAAGCGCCTAACGGCAACAGCACGCTGGAAAAAACCAAGACTGATAGCGGGTGGGCTATGGGCAGTAAACTTTGCGGCAAGGGCGGTTCCCTCATTCAGGACATCTGGGAGGGAACAGCCGCAGATCTTTTGGCAATGGATCGCATCGCCATTTACCCCGTTAAGGGCTGGTGGGCCTCCCGCAAATTCCCAGATGGGGATCGCTGGCACAACTGCCATCAATTACCGATCCGTTACAGTCTGATCATCAGCATCGAGGCTGATCAGGACATCCCCCTTTACACCGAAATCGAAAACCTGGTCACGGTTCCTGTCGAAGCTGTTTAATAGATCCCCCTTTACATAGCCATGGCCAAAAAGCCCACCATTCCCAAATCCGTTGAAACCCTCACGCACGAGGAGGCGACGCGGAAGAACATCCCCACGGCGGAATACCAGTCCGTCCTTCAAAAGGAAGAGCAAGCCCCCAAAACGGTGAGGTATCCCCGGAACACCGACCTCGATCCCCAGCTTGTATGGCGGGGAAAGGACGAGCAGGATTGGAGCGACCTCATCGTTCACGCCCCGCCGCTGTACATCCAGGAGAAGGTCCACCCGAAGGTGCTCATTGACGACCTGCTGCGGGCCTCCAAGGAGAGCGAGCACGAGGCCGGGAACCTCACGCCCGATCTCTTTGCCGACTTCAATGGCATCCCAAAGGGCGTGGACAAGACGGAGTTCTACCAGCACGACCAGAACTGGACGAACCGGATGATCCTGGGCGACTCGCTCCAAGTCATGGCCAGCCTTGCCGAGCGCGAGGGGCTGCGGGGTAAGGTGCAGTGCATCTACTTCGATCCGCCTTACGGCATCAAGTTCAACAGCAACTTCCAGTGGTCCACCACCAGCCGCGACGTGAAGGACGGCAATGTCGGCCACATCACCCGCGAGCCGGAGCAGGTCAAAGCCTTCCGCGACACTTGGCGGGAAGGCATTCACAGCTACCTCACCTATCTGCGGGACCGGCTGACCGTCGCGCGCGATTTGCTCACCGATTCCGGCTCCATCTTCGTGCAGATCGGCGATGAGAATGTTCATCGCGTGAGAGCCGTGATGGATGA
>CAIYQA010000151.1 GCA_903928175.1 uncultured Spartobacteria bacterium
AGGAAATCCACTTTTCCGTCCGTGTCCCGCCAGATTTCCTCCGCCGTGGTCTTGCGGTGAATCTCCGGGTTGGCCGGATTGGCAAACTGCTGGAGGATCAGGCTGTTGGGAATTCGGGCGTTAAGTGCCTCCGCCTTGGCAATGGCTCCCTTCATTCCTTTGGGCCCTTCGGTAAGCACCAGTTTGGCGCCCAGGATTTTGAGCAGCTTGCGCCGCTCCAGGGACATCGTCTCAGGCATGGTCAGGATCAGCTTGAGCCCGCGAGCGGCGGCGACGAAGGCAAGCGCGATGCCGGTGTTGCCGCTGGTCGGCTCGATGAGGGTGGTGCTGTCGTTGATTTTGCCTTCCCGAATCGCGTCGTCGATCATGGCGAGCCCGATGCGGTCCTTCACGCTGGAGAGCGGATTAAAGAACTCCAGCTTCAGGAGGATTTCGGCTTGTGCGCCGTGTTTTTTTGCGGTGCGGTTGAGGCGAACCAACGGGGTGTTGCCGATGGTGTCAGCGATGGTATCGAATATACGAGGCATATAGTAATGGATGGTTTTTGTTTGTTGTTTTGAAAAATCCGAAAGTGAAAATGGCAGCCTGTTTACTCCACACACTCAATGGCCGGGACGCCTCCCTGCCAAATGGAGTGGGCGCTGCTGTCCTGGTGCGTCTGGCTTCCCCGACGTCGCCGAGGTGAGGCATCCGGCGTCAGCGCGTGCTTGAGGTGGGGCGTATACAAGTGCGGCTCGAGGAGAAAGGAGTCGTGCCCCTTGTCCGAATGCACGGTGATCCAAACCACAGGCACCTTGGATTTCTCCAGTTTACGGACGAGTTTGCGCTGCTCCAGGACTGGGAAAGCGCCATCGGAGTCGATGCTAAAGACGAGGTATTTCTGGTTGCGGCAACGCGCGAAGAGTTCGTCCAAATCCTTGGCGCCGGTCTCGGCAAGCAGATCGAACCATTGCCAGGCGTCCAGAATACGGAGGTAGGTATTCGCATCGAACCGGCCCACAAATTTATTCCCCTGGTGGAGCATGTAGGATTCCACGGAGCTGTTCATGGAATACCATCCAAAAGGAGGGGTGTCGGTAAGGAGCTCGCTCCCTGCACGCTGCGCAATGGTATCCAGTGAGATGAAGGTCTTGTGGGCTATGCGGCGTGCCAGTGCCAGCCCCACCTCGGGCCGTCCGCCCTCATAATGATCTCCTCCCCGGAACTGGGGGTCGGACTCGATGGCCGTGACCTGCTCAAAGTTCATGATGCGCTGAAGTATCGTGGTCTCCATGCCGCTGGCAATCGGCACCACGATCCCCGCCCGGTCTGGATAGCGCATGGCAAAAGCCAAGGATAGGTAGCCGCCCAAGGAGCTGCCTATGACCGCGTGAACCTTGCGTATCTCAAGGTGATTGAGCAGATAGGCTTGGGAATCGACAATGTCGCTGATCCTCAACACCGGGAAGGCTGATCCCCACGGCTTGCCTGTCGCTGGATTGAGGGACGCCGGGCCCGTGGAGCCGTAGCAGCCGCCCAGGTAATTGGCGCAGATCACGGCGAATTTGCGGGTGTCCAGAGCTTTTCCAGGACCGATAAACCCCTCCCACCAGCCTTCGTGCATTTCCTCGGTCCAGCGTCCGTCGAGCCCCGGCACGCAAGGATTGCTCCCAGCCGCATGTTGGCTGCCGGTCATGGCGTGGAAGAGGAGGATGACGTTGGAGCGGTCGGCGTTCAGTTCGCCATAAATTTCGTAGGCAAGGACAAAGCGCTCCAAGTCCGTTCCGCACTGCAAGCGCAACGGATTGCGAGGGTTGCAATACTCGAAGAATTGCGTTTGAACCTGACCTATGGAACTGCTGGGACGCGACATGAAAGAGGGACTTGTGTGAGGAAGCGGGGTGCTGGGTTAAATATGAAACATCGGCTCTTGCCCGGTTCGGGAGCCCTGGAGCAGGAGTTTGTCCAGTGTTTTGAGATCCAGCACGCGACTGATGGCCTCGCGCACTTCCTTCATCGCAATGCGAATCAGGCAATCTCCCTCGCTGGGGCAATCCTCGCACGGTTCATAGCCGCTGGCGCTTACGCAGGGAACCGGGGCCAGGGGGCCATCTATCGCGCGAAGGATTTTCCCGAGCGTCAACTCTTGAGGGATCTCCCGAAGCGTGTACCCGCCGCGTTTTCCACGGTGGCTATGCACGACACC
>CAIYQA010000152.1 GCA_903928175.1 uncultured Spartobacteria bacterium
CAAAAGCAAACATCAAGTGCAAAACGATGTTTTAGCTGCCGCAATTAGTCGGGAGATTACCGCAAGGATCCGACGTAGTTTGGCTTCCCGCCACGTCACAGAGATAACCAGACACTGCGGGTGTCTGGTTATATCGAAGCATTTGTCAAACCTTTGATCCAAAATCAGCCGTAAGAATTTCGCGTAAAGGACCTTCACGATATTGCCCGGATACTCCTTGAACGACCATCCTCAGATTTGCCGTTTTGGAGCACCGCCGCAAACGAGTTCCGCTTGGCCTGCCGGTCGAGATTAGTGGATTGCCACGGTCTCGACTCTTTCATGGAGGATTGGACCATGGCTTGCGAGCGCTACGGCGCTGACGATAGTTTGCGGGGTGTTACGTTGGCCGATGCGGAAAAGGCGTTGAGGATCGTAGTCGGTTTGTTCGACCAGCAAAAAATCTTCCCTTTCCTCTTTCCGATTACGGGTAATCCTGCCCAAGCTAGCTAGCTGTTAGGCGTTTTTTGCGTTTCACTCCCCGCTGGGAATTACCGTGTTTGAGAATGGCCGGTATCTCTTGGCATGGCAGAATTCATCCATCGGTCACTAAAATCACAGAAATACGAATCAGGCGGAATACCCAAGAGAACCAGACGGCCATGGAACGCTATCGCGGGTCTGCCCTCCGGAGTCGGGGTGTGGAGGGTTTCGAACGGTCGAAAAGATTATTGGAAGGTTCGGCTGGGAAAGCGGTTCACGGGCAAAAATGTGATCGTCAAATACTTCAAAAGTATGGCTGATGCCAAGACTTGGCTTTTCGGTTCCGATTATACAAAAAACGTGTTGAAAAACGGGGTGCTCTTCCTCACTCACAATGCACAGGCAGCCATCGGTCAATTGACTGCGGCAAAGATCATTGCGGCAGCCGCAGCCTACAATATGCTTGGCGAGGCGAGTCTCACCGATGCGGTCGAATTTTATCTGAAGCACGCCCGTCCAGAGGGTGGCGTCAAAACCTTCAACGATTTGTTGCAGTTTTACCTCCACCGGAAAAAAGCGAAGGGAGTGTCCCCTATTTGGGCGGACGAGGAGGTGGGGGGGGGGATAAGCGCAGGACAGGGCGGAAGCAGTTGGGTTAACTCCTCTTTTGTAACAGGCGCGACCTTTAGTGCTGGCAATGTTGGGAATGGTACTACGTCAGGTTTCAATGGTGTGGCAAAAATCACCGCTGTTCCCGAACCGTCCAGCTTCGCATTGATCGGCTTAGGCGGTTTTGCGGGGTTAATGATTTGCAGATTCAGAAAAAGAGTTAATTGACTGTTCCCCTGAATTTACCACAGGAGGCACGAAATGCCCGTCACAGGCGCGGCAATGGCCTGTTCTGTCGTCGATGCGATAGGACATTCAGTCTGAAATCACGTGCGCATCCCGCTTGCTTCAGAACCAGAGGCAGGAATGCTTTGCGAACACCATAGGCAGTCACGGGTAAAAAGGTTCGCAAACACCGCCCTTACACGAGGAAAATCAAAAAATTAGCATTGTCATAGGTTAAGACGCTATTGCACAACGATGTAGGAGTACAAAACAACATCAGGGAAACAGAGGAGATCGCAAAGTTGTAAAAATCAATGCTGAACCGCGCGTGTAAGTCCAGGAGTGTACAAAAATGAATCGTCATACTAGGGTGGTAAGTCATGACCGGATTTGCCTTCCAAAATTTCGATACTCCGCGCGGTGACCTGATTTGCCGGGTCAGCGGCGGACACAATCATTGCCTTATCGTCAACGGCGATAACGCTATTGAAAGCCTGAGCGATGTGGCCATTCTGCGCGCGGACGTGGCTTTGGGTCGATGCGATGAAGCGTGGTTATTCAGCACGGGGTCTCCTGAACGGGATCGGGCCGCCTTTGAGGCTGCCTTTACCTACGTCGGCGTGCCTTATTCTCCGATCTATGATTTCGATGGTCCGGATATGTTCTGTTCAGCCCTCCTGTGGCACTCGCTCCGGGAGGTGGGGCACCCGGTGCCGGAGCCTATCTTCATGCGCGATCTCAATTGGCAACCCTATGCGAAGGAGGTCGCTTGCGAAGCCGCGCGTTACGGTCTCACCTTGGAGGGAATTCTCGGTCGCAGGGTTATCACCCCGAAGCAACTGGCCGACTGCCTTGTGGAAGTCGACTACCTTATCCCATGAGCCACACTCCCGCAGCCAACCCGGAGAAGACCGGCGGAGCCGAGCGGTTATCCCCCCATACTCGGAGCCCTTAATTTTGTAAACTCAACGGCGCGGCGATGTGTGAGGCGGAAAAGTTCAGCGGGAAGCAATTAAGCCCCCCGCTGAAATTAACTGGGGTTTATACCTTCCCAGCTTTCATGCTGTGCAATGCCCGCGTAGTGCCGTGCCACGTAGAGTAGACCGCGCCGTGCCGTACACCGTCGGGCTCTGCATGAAACATGCGGAGCAAGTTAATCGCTCACATTTCAGGATACCCAGCGAGAGAGTTTTTGTTAACAGGGCCGATTGGCACCCCGGACAAGTTGAACGCTGTATACCCTATTCCGTGCTTTAGGGAAAAGGCTTCACTCTTGGTCGTGCCCTCACTAGAGGTTATAATAGATACTTAAGAAATGACTCTCAGACACCCACGAGTGATCTCAACTGGTCTGACTGGAATAGCCTGATCAATGGTCGTCTCTCTGATGAAGAGCGCCACACGTTGACGTACCTCGATGCAAAGATTCGACAGTATCCAACTCGATTTCCAGACCCTACGCACCGTACGGAAGCCAGCATTCTGATCCTTGCTGCGCATGAACGTCGTCAGTCGATAGCCTTCTGTGGATTTCCTTCAGCTAAAAATCGCACTGGGCTTTGCGGGCGTTGGAAGTAATGTCCGTACTGCGCCAAACTTACGCAGGTTCGTCGTGGTCGCGCTGCCTCGTACCCCTTGCTCAGCAACTCGCCAGAGGCGCTCGTCTTCACTGGGTAACTGTATCCTTCCCCGTGGAGATCAGGAGCGGTATGAGGCTCAATTTCAGGAAATCTGTGAACGAGCCCCGCACGAACTGGACGAGCCTCAGAACCTCGGGGATGACGTTCTGGATGATCTTTCAGGCTTTGGAGATGGGCTGCCCTCTACGTAAACATGAGCCAGTGCGCGCAGTCCTTGCCTTCGCTATGGCATTACCTCCCGAGTGTCGAGGGCTGCGACTTCCAGATGACGAATACCAAAACACGCTGTTGGTCTTCTTGGCCCTTTCTATGCCGTTGCCTCGGATTGGCTTGGGGTTTGGGCCAGCGGAGTCAATGTGATTTTACCGATGAGGGACACCTCTGGACATACATACCATGGAAATGTCCGCACTTTTGTCCGCACTGAGGCTGCCGTTCTATTCCGGGAAAGCGCCGTCTGATTTTGTACACTCCATCGGTCAGAGAACGGAGCCACTTATGCTTTACGGCGTGGCGATGAGGGGTAAAGACTCAGAGGGGGGCTAAATTGCCCCCCTCTGTATACTAGGGAGGTTTTAACCTCCCTACTTCCATGCCATGCCTTGCCTCGCCGTGCCTCGCCGTGCCTCGCCGTGCCTCGCCGTGCCTCGCCTAGCCTTGCCTTGCCTTGCCTAGCCTTGCCTAGCCTTGCAACATCGAGTTTGGTCAAGTTACGGAGCGATTAAATCGCTCACATTCTCACCATATACACCGAGAGAATTTTTGTTAACGGGGCCGATTGGCACCCCGAAAAAGTAGAGCGGGTTGCTGAAGTCTGGGAGAAACAGAATAGAGGCCTCGTATGCCGTGCACAAAGGCTCCAGCGGCCAGCTCCACACGACGTGGGTTCATTTGGGTGAGAAACTCGCGTTCGTGAGTGAATATCGCTGATAGCGAGGCTTCACACTCGTCACCGTTGGTTTGATCAATAATCCGGTGCGAGGGCGGTCGGTTTACGCTCAATGGGAGCTTAGCTATGGTAGAAAATGCGTGCCAGTTCAGTGACACTTTTATGGCCAGAAATGGCCATTTTTGGCCGCATTTTGACCTTTTATGAAAACCAAACGCTTTAGAGAACTTGCGGCGCATCCGCTGCAAGCTGCTCTCATACAGAGAGAAAAGGATGGTGGGCAGGAATGGATTCGAACCATTGAAGGCGTAAGCCAGTGGATTTACAGTCCGAAAAATTACTCTGTAAGATGGGTTGGTTGACCGAAAAGTTACCAAATTAGAGTCCTTCGAGGATTTACACTAGATTCCACAATGCGCACTTTCTCCAGGTGGGGTACGGCCGCCAACCGGGCGCGGCGTG
>CAIYQA010000153.1 GCA_903928175.1 uncultured Spartobacteria bacterium
CGACTGCACCCACCACAAGAAGAGTGCCCAGACCGCCGCCGACCACCGATGCCACGGGTCCGAAAAGCCCGGCGGTGAGCCCGCTTTCAAAGGCTCCGATCTCGTTGGAGCTGCCAATAAAGACGTTGTTCACGGCGGAAAGGGGATGTTTCCTGGAGCGTTAAAAGTGGCGGATGGTTGTTGATGGTTTAATGGACTGATTGTTCCCTGTCAATGGTTCCCACGGACGCCGCCGCCGGTGGAGTGGAGGCCGTCTCCTGCGTAGCAGGAGCGCCGCGTAGCGGCGAGGCCGGAACGGAACCGGCGGCGGCGTCCGTGGCGGGCGTTTGCGGCCTGGCCAGCGCCGCCAGCAGGTAAGGCAGATCCTCGTGGCCTTTGATTTTACGGAAGCCTCGCTCTACCCACAACAGTGCCGTGGCGCTCCAGCGTTCCACCTGGTTGCCCTTGGTGCTCCATCGCGTCACGCGCCGTGTCTGACGCCGGTAATTGTGAATCGCGTTCTCAATCAGGTTCGTCGATTGAAGCGACACATTGAGCGTCGCTGGAATATTCAGCAGTTGCAGCGCGATCAGGCGTTCTCCGGATTCATCCAAGCTCGCCAACGCCGCCGCATTGCGCCCTTTCAAAAAAGTCCTCAACGCTGCCAATCCCTCCTTCGCTGGCGCTTCCCCTTCCGCCAGTCGCATCCGCTTTACCAGTCGGGAACATTCCGCGTGATCCCCTTTGCGAAGATAGCAGTGAAGATTGCGCTCTTTGTGGATGATGCAGTCCTGGATCACCGCATCACTCCAAAACTCTTTCACCGCCTTGTGCAGTGCCTTCGCCCCGTCCAAAACAGCCAGCAACCGGCCTTTAACCTTGAACCCACGCTCGCGCAGCCGCACCAAAAGTTCCCGCGCCACCTCGTAGTTTTCCGTGCTCCCGACGCTGAAATCGAGGATCTTTTTCTCACCCTTCTTCGTGATTCCAAGTGCCACGATCACCACCAATTCCCGCGTCAAAAATACCCCGTCAATCATCAGCCCGAAATATTCCTCCCCGATTAAACTGCGACCCCGTAATTCATCCAGCCGCTGTGCGCTGTGGAGCGCCCATCGCCGTGATATTTCACTCGCGCTCATCGCATCCTCAGTCAGCCGTTTGCAACCCCGCGAACTGACGCCCTCCTCCACCATCGCCATGACCTCCTCCTCGATATTCTTTGTCGCCCGCGCCTGTTCATACGTCTGAAGCCGCAACTCCAGCTCCCCGCCCAGAACCTGCCGACGGCGAACCCGCGGACGTTTTATCGCCTCTTTACTACCGTTCAAATACATCACCCCGTCATTGCTGCCGGCACGCCGACAAATCGCCCCAAGTTCAGGCCGGTGGCTCGTTCCGCACAAAATCCCCACCTCTTCCTGCATCAATTCCCACAGCGTCTCCCGGATCGTCCCCCGCATATAATCCCGAAATATTTCCCCGCCTCGTTTCCCGTTTTCTCCTTGTATTAATCGCTCTTTTGCTTTTGTGTCTTTTCTCATGGTTGGATGGTTGGTTGCTTTCATTTCTTGTCCCTACCTTGTGGCAGGGACGCCAACCATCCGCCATTAACTTTTAACGCTCAAAAAATCGCCGCCCCTCTGCCTGATCCCAGTGAACTTTATCCAATTTTTCAGGGCACCCCTCATTTTCCCATATTAGATAAGCGCAAATTTCAATTTCTTCTTCTGATGGCCCCTGACTTTGCCCTGATTCATTCATATTAGCTTTCTTTTCTTTTCTTTGGTAGAATCACAGGCCGAAAATATGGCGAGTGGCAAGTACCTGCTATGGGGTGTAACCCTACCGCTCGTATTTGGAAGCGGATGCGCCGTCAAACCGGACTGGTAGGGTTATACCCCATAGTATCCGTTTATTTTCGGTGCATGTTCATTTGCCATGAGCAACAAAACGAAAAACCCTCCATTTTCAACAAGTCAGGATGTCCTGGAGTCGCGCAAGGAGAGCAATATGCATACGACCGCAGGTTTGTGGATTGATCATCGGAAGGCAATCATCGTGATCGTCTCTGCCGAAGGGAAAAAAATGACGGAGATCCACTCCAACGTTGAAAAACAGCCTGGCCGTTTTGAGGGTGTCCGTTCGACGGTTCCCTACGAACCGCAATTGGTTCAGGCCGACGATACCCGTGAACGGGAGTTTACAAGCCATCTCAACCAGTATTACGCGGCGGTGATTGCCGCGGTTGGCGATGCCGAATCCATTCTGATCTTTGGTCCAGGTGAAGCCAAGGGTGAACTCATGAAGCGTTTCGAGCGCGCCAAGCGCGGGGGACACAGCATCATAATTGAAACAGCAGACAAGATGTCGGATCGGCAGATCGCGGCAAAAGTCCGCGATTGCTTTCATAAGATGAATCCAACTCAACCGCACAAAATAGGAACCAACGGGTTCAAATAAGGAAGATAAATGCCCTAAAAAGCCCCCAATGATCCCCAGTATTTCATGCGATCACCGGCATTGCAGTAGCCGACCACATGTTCCTCCGTGTGATAGTCTCGTCCGACAATCGAAGTTTCTTCATGTCGAAATCCGAGCGCATTTGAGTATTCTCATTTCTTTGGGTCGCAAAATATTTTCCTAATAAAAGCGAGGGCTCAAAACAAACGGCAGAAAACCAAGAAAAAACCAAACATTATGTTGCAAAGCATTAAACGATTATA
>CAIYQA010000154.1 GCA_903928175.1 uncultured Spartobacteria bacterium
ACCGGTTGTTGCGCGGCACCCAGGGCGACGCTGCGCTCTGCCCTGGGCTGGTTTCCCTTGCGCTTTCAGCGCACAATCAATGCGACAACGTCAAACGAAAATGCTCTAAGGCGGCGTGCCGAAGGGGGACCAAAACGCCGTATCCGTCACATCCTTGAGCGCCTCATACGTGGGCGAGGGCGGATACGGATAGGTGCTCACGGTAAACGTCGGTCCGAAGGGATTGCCAAACAGATCCGCCCCCGTTGCATAGAGCAGGGTGTTGGCCTTGATGTACGGCTTGAGGTCCGCAAAAACCACCGTGGTGCCGCTGCCTTTGTTCTTTTCAAAGGCGAATTGTCCAATCGCGTCGTCGATCATCCGCAAATCCTCTTTCACCATCACCGCCTGCGAGCGTTTGCGCATCCGCTGGTAAGCCGGAGCAGCGATGGAAGCCAGCAGCGCAATAATGGCGACCACGATCAGGATCTCCAGCAAGGTAAACCCCCGATTCCTCCGCAGTTGGTGAGGAGTGCTCACACCCTGAAGGGGAGCATTACCCGTGCCACCGCATCGGCCAGCGGATAAGAGAATCAGGAAGCCAGGAAACCAGGAAAGGGGCGCAGTCAGAACAAAGGAAAGGGTGCATACCCTCTCCTGAGTTTCAGATTTGTCTTTGAATGCAGGCCGGGGTCTAAATATGGATCGCCTTGCCGAAGGCCGTGCCCACCGCCTCATGCACGGCTTCGCTCAAGGTCGGGTGCGCGTGGATGGTCGCCTCGATCTCCTCGTAGGTCGCCTCGAGCGTGATCGCAAGCCCCAGTTCCGCGATCATTTCGGTCGCTTCGGGCCCGACAATATGCGCGCCAATGATTTCGCCATTGGGTTCGCCGATCAGGATTTTCACAAATCCCTCGAGCTCGCCAATCGCGCGGGCTTTGCCGCTGGCCATGAATGGGAATTTGCCCAGCTTGTAGGCGATCCCTTTTGCCTTGGCCTCGGCTTCGGTGAGCCCGACGCTGGCAACCTGCGGGCTGGCATAGGTGCAAGCCGGGAAAGTGGTGACGCGCTTGGGCTTGTGGCCCGCAACAAACATCCCCTCGACGGCCTGGATCGCCTCGAAGCTTGCCACGTGCGCGAGCCACGGCGGCCCGATGATGTCGCCCGCCGCATAGACGCCGGGAACGCTGGTCTCATAGGCGTCGTTGACCTTGAGATAGCCGCGCTCGGACAGTTCGATTTTCAGCGAGCCGGTGGGGAGGATCGGCGCAACGCCAATGGCGACCAGAGCGACCTCGGCTTCCAAAGTTTCCTCTTTCTTGCCAGAAACCGTCAGCTTGACCCCCTTGTCCGTGGCCTCCGCCTTGGTGATCTTCGTATTGGTCAACACAGTGATCCCCTGCTTTTGATACGCTTTCTCGACCACCGTCGAAACATCCGGGTCCTCGTAAGGCAGCGCATTGGGGAGCATCTCCACCAGCGTCACCTTCGTGCCGAACGCGTTGTAGAAATAACCGAACTCGGTGCCGATGGCTCCCGCGCCGATGATGAGCATCGACTTGGGCTGGGTCGGGAGGATCATCGCCTCCTTGCTACTGATGACGGTTTTGCCATTGAACGGCAGATTGGGCAAAGCCCGCGCGGTGCAGCCGGTGGCAACGAGGATTTTCGGTGCGCTGTGGCTCTCTTCCTTGCCGTCGGCGAGCTTCACCTTCACCACGCCGCCCGCTTCCAGGCTGGCTTCGGCCCGGATGTAATCGATCTTGTGCTTTTTGAAGAGGAACTCGATGCCCGCGGCGTTTTTGTCCGAGACATCGCGCGAGCGGGCGATGATTTTGCTCCAGTCAAAGCCGAGGCCGTCGCATTTGAGCCCAAACTCGGCGGCCCGCTTGTTCATGGTCTGGTACAGCTCGGCATTGCGCAGGAGGGATTTGGTCGGGATGCAGCCCCAGTTCAGGCAGGTGCCGCCCGCGCGCTCTTTTTCGATGCAGGCCACGCGTTTCCCGAGTTGGGCCGCGCGAATCGCTCCGACATACCCCGCAGGGCCTCCGCCGATGACAATCAGATCGTAGTTCATAGGGTTAAAGATGCGTCCGTTCCCCGCGAGGCGTCAAAAGAAATCGGCGGGCTTCCTCAGCGCCAAAGGCGCGGCCCCATACCAGCCTGGGGCAACGCCCCAGGTATTTGCGCCACATCGGCTTAGGGCTGAAAGCCCGCACCATATCCTCTCGCCCACAGGGTTGGTGCGGGCCTACAGCCCTGACACTTTAGACCAGTTTCGGTTTCATTTGTCGCAGTCCTCTCGCCCCGAAGGGGCTGAGTAAACCAGCCCAGGGCAGCGCCCTGGGGGTATGCGTGTGAGAGAGCCGTGCCCTGCAAGGGCACTGGGAAACGCTCGTGCTCAATCCGCTCCCCCTTACCAGCGCCCTTGCA
>CAIYQA010000155.1 GCA_903928175.1 uncultured Spartobacteria bacterium
CAGCTCGAAGAAGCGGAAAAATATTCCGCCCACCGCAAGAGCCTCATCGGCGGCGGCGGACGCGAGGAAAAGGTGCGCACCTACAATTACCCGCAAAACCGCGTGACCGACCATCGCATCGGGATGACGCTCTACAACCTCGACCGGTTTGTGGAAGGCGAAATCACCGAAATGGTGGCCGCGCTCCAAGCCGAGGACGTTGCCGAACGGCTCCGCGAAGCCAATTTAGGATAATATGCTTTCCTCCCCCGTTGCTGTAATCCCCGCAACCCAAGCGCGCCCCCGATTGGGCGTTTGGGAAAAAGCCGCAACCGTCCTGCTGTTGCTGCTGTTCCTGACTGTAAAAATAAATTATATTTACTCGCTCAACATCAACTCCGACGAAGGGCAGCATCTCCATGTGGCTTGGGGGTGGACCCAGGGGATGGTGCAATACCGGGATTTTTTTGACAATCACACCCCACTCTTCCACCTGGCAATGGCCCCGCTTTTGCAGCAACTCGGCGAGCGGTCGGACATTCTGACTTTGATGCGGTTCGCCATGCTCCCTTTTTTCGTAGGCACCCTGGGATGTATCGGGTGGCTGGGGACGCGCCTTTACTCAGCGCGCGCGGGCTTTGGGGCAGCCTTGCTCACCGCCACCACCCCGCTTGTGCAGGCGGCGACCACCCAATTCCGCACCGATGTCCTCTGGATGATGTGTTGGTTCGCGACGCTTGCCGTCGCACTCACCGGGCCTTTTTCGCGCAAGCGGGCGTTTGCGACCGGGCTTCTGTTGGGAATCACTTTCGGGGTGTCGATGAAGACGATGCTTCTGCTGGCTTCGTTTTTATGCTCTTGGGGGGTGGTCCTTGCCCTTTCGGCAAAACCAGATCGCAAAGCGCTCCTGCAAGGCAGTTTGGGCAAAATGGGATGCACCCTGGCTGGCCTGTGTGTAGCTCCGGCGGCGATTGGGGGGCTCTTTGCAGCGCATCATGCCATCCCGGACCTCATTTATTGCGTATTCAAGCACAACGCCATCATCAGCCAGGTTCCTGGTTCGCGCCGCTATTTGGGATTGGCATTCCCGTTCCTGGTTTTTTTAACCGCCTGGCCCGGGCGGTTCCTCCTGCGCGCGGGCCCGGATCGGGAACTGGCCGCAAGACGCACGCTGGTGCTGTTCACGGGAATCCTATATTTTGTTTTGCTCTTCTGCTTCTGGCCGCTGGTGACGCGGCAGGATTACCTGCCGGGAATTCCTTTGCTCGCGCTCTCGGGAGCACCGTTGTTGGTGTATTTGGGCAAAAATAAAATCTGGCTGCTGATGCTTGTAGTGTGCATCCAGTTTCAGGCCTCGATGAAAAAATATCCACCCTTCGCTTGCCGGATTTCGAAAAACAAGATTCTTCTGGATGACGTGCTCCGGCTTACCAAACCGTCCGACTTCGTCATGGACTCCAAAGGGGAGACCATTTTCCGTCACCGCCCGTTTTATTACGCTCTGGAAAACATCACCCAGCGGCGCATGCAAATGGGATTGCTTGCAGACACCATTGCCGAGGAGATGCTTAAAACCCGGACGTGCGTCACTCTCTTGGAGCGATTGCCCGAGAAATCCCTGCAATGGGTGAAGCGGTTTTATGTGCCGGTGAACGAGGACATTTGGGTGGCCGGCTGTTTCCTGCCGCCTGCGCCAGGACCAGGAGCTGAGCGCCGCTTTGAAGTGGCCATCCCAACCGAGTACGTGGTGAGCGGCGGCGAAGCTCCCTTGGAGGGGAAACTCGACGGGGTTGCCTATACCGGACCGGTTTTCCTGACCTCTGGAATGCACACATTTACCTACAATGACTCCCGCCCGCTGGCCGTCTTCTGGGCACAAGCGGCAGCCAGAGGCTTCACCCCCAACCTTCATCCTCCGCAACCGTGAGTCTGATTTTCCAAAGCAGCGACCGTTTGCTCATCATCGCGCCGCATCCCGACGACGAATCTCTCGCCACCGGGGGCCTCCTCCAACGGCTGCGCCACAGTGGCACCGCAGCGCGCGTCCTCATGGTCACCAACGGCGACAACAATCCCTGGCCCCAGCGATGGCTGGAAAAGCGTTGGCGGATTGGCCATTCCGAACGACAGCGCTGGGGCGCGCTCCGGCGGCAGGAAGCCCGGCTGGCGCTCAAAAAACTGGGCTACGAAGGGGAAACCCGGTTTCTGCATTTGCCCGACCAGGGGTTGACCTCCAAACTTTTGCAGGCGGATGCAGAAATCCTCAAACAGTTCTGCTGCGAGATCCAGGAGTGGAACCCGACCCAAATCGTCCTCCCCTCCTCCTACGATCTGCACCCGGACCATAATGCCCTGTACGTGCTGCTGCAAATCGCCCTCCAACAGACCGGCCGGGCCACACTTCCCCAGCTCAATTTCCTGGTCCACTGCAAGCGGCCCGATCTGGTTCCCGGTCGCGTGGCCCTTGCGCTCATCGAGCACGAACGGCATATCAAACGGCAGGCGATTCTCTGCCATGAAACCCAGATGGTGTTGAGCCAAAAACGGTTTATCGCCTACGCCCGTCCCGAGGAAGCTTATTACCAACCCGCACCCGTGCAGGCGCAGCTGCCCCATCATCTCGTTTCCAAAGCCTTTCTTGAAGCCGGGGCGCTCCACCTCGTGGTCACGCTCCCCTCCGGCTTGCGCAAAGGATGCGCTCTTTTGGTCGCCGGCGAATCCGTACAGGCTGGCAGCGTGCGCTGGCGGGTCACGCTGCCCATTGCTACCCGCAAGGTCCGGGTGCGCGACACCATTGCCGACGCACCTCTGCGCGATGCCGTGGTGCGGATCACGGGACGACAGGCGGAAATTAAAATTCCCGTCGCCGCCGTCCAGCCGTTTTCGCGGCTTTTTGTGAAGCTGCATTACCAGCGGCTTTTCCTGGACGTGGAAGGCTGGCGCGAAGTGCCGGTTTAGAGCGCTTCCAGAAATCAAGCGAGTCCCGGCGGGGCGAGGCGTTCCACCTCGAAAAAATGCCGCAATGCTTCCACCACCCCATCACTACACCGGGCGGTTGCAACGTACCCGCCTGCCTTTCGAACCGCCTCTTTCACCTCGTCGATGGCGTTGCCGGGGGCGGCGGGCCACCGGGCATACCGGCCATCGAGCATGGAGAGGTCGTTGTGATGATCGCCCGCGGTAAAGGTTTCCTTGGGAGAAATTTTTACGAGACGGCAGAGCTCTCCCAGCGCGGCCCCCTTGGAATAATCCGCATGGCAAAACCGCAGGTAAATCGTGTTCCGCTGGTAATGGAAGAGCGAATCCGGCTTGCGCGCCTTGTGCAGGTGGGCGATTACGCGGTCCATTTCCGCGTCGTTCTGGGCCACCAGCCCCACCGGTTTGTTCTCCTCGTAAATCGGTTCCGCCCGGGTCTCATCCCGAATAAACCGGAGCATCTCGTTCAGCATCGGGGCTTCGGTTTGGAACATCCGCTCGTGCGCCTGAAGACAGCGGCGGTTCCAATCGCCGTAATCCTGCCATTCGCCCTGCGGATTGCGGTGAAAAATCTCCCGCTCGTTGGTGAGGATGTAATCCGGCTCCACGGGAAACGCGAATTCACGCAATCCGTCGAGGGCGAATCTCAGGTCGCGCCCGGTATTGACCGCCCAGAGCACCCCGCAGCGCTGAAGCTGGGCAAAAAGCTCAAAAAGAACAGGCGCAACCGGTGGCGACGCGTAATGGTCAACCAGGGTTCCGTCAAAATCAGTGCTCAGCAAGCGGATCATTGAACGGGATTGTACCTGCTTCTGTCGCGACGACAAGCGTCCGGGTCGAGGAAATACCAGAGAAAATCTGGATTCAGGAACTCAGGAAATCAGGAAAAGGGGAAAGAGCAAGGTCGCCAATTCTCATTAACACCGGGCTTTAGCCCGGTGGTGAGGACAACCAGAGATCTCAGCCGTTTTAACGGCTTTAGATGATATCTAAAGATAAGCCGTTGAAACGGCTTTTTGCCCCGCGAGAACTCGCACCGGGCTGAAGCCCGGTGTTAATGAGAGGGGACAAACGGCTTGAGCGGCACAGCCTA
>CAIYQA010000156.1 GCA_903928175.1 uncultured Spartobacteria bacterium
GACCTCGCCCAGCTTCGCGTCATCCGCGCCAATAATCTCTGGGAAGACTTCTGGAAAACCGCCGCCTAATTCTTGCACCACTTCTAATCACGCCCAATAAGAGCGGCGTGTCGTGGTTAATGTTTACAAACCGGGCTGACATGCCCCTTGTTGCCATACTCTGCCTTGCGAGGGGAAGTCCGACAGGCTGCTAGCGGGGACAGGTTTGGATAAAGATGGGGGAGAGGAAGGCAAAGAAAGCCATAGCGCGCTTCAACAGTGGAAACCCCAGCGGACACAAATTTTGCCAGTTTCCACCTTCCCTGAGTTTCGGTTTCCTTTTTTTCACGTAGTTTTCGCTTGCCTCATATAATGAATGCGGTATGCAAGTAAGTAGTTGCATGCAAGTCGCCTCTCCCGCAAAACCAACCCCTCCCGATACGCATCAGCGTCTTCTCGCTGCTGCGGCGCGGGTTTTTGCCCGGAACGGTCTGGAGGGGGCGACAACTCGGGAGATTGCCCGTGAGGCTGGGGTCAACGAAGTCACCTTGTTCCGCCACTTTCACACCAAGGCGAAGCTCCAGGATGCGGTGATGGAGTGGGTGCTCGATCAACAAGCGGAACTGCTCGCGGCACAGCCCGCTGCTTCCCCGTGCGATCTGCGAGCGGGATTGTTGCGTCACGTCCATATCTATGAGGCTCTGCTCGATCAGAATATTCTGCTCATCCGGACGTTGATCAGCGAGATTCACCGACACGAGGAACATGAGAGACGCGTGCTCACCGGCATTTTTGCTCCGCTGCGAGCGGAGTTGATCGCCACACTGGAAGCCGCGCGGAATGTGGGGATGGTGCGCGCGGATGTCGAGCCTGCAATCGCCGCGGATCTCCTCAACTCCATGATTTTCACGGCATCCCTTCGGCGAGACTCCCCCTATCCTCCCTGGGAATACTCGCGCGCTGACTACGTAAAAAGTTGCGTGGATGTCTTCGTGCGGGGGATTGAGCAGAAGGGTTGATATGGGCAGCGCGAACGCAAATCTTTACGGATCCGATCTGTCGCTCCTCGGGCCTTTGGCAGCAAAGCTGGCGCAGCGTGACAAGCTAAAATGGATCATCGCCCTGACGGCATCCCTCGGGGCGATTCTTGAGATCATTGACATTAACATTGTCAACGTAGCGTTGCCGGACATTCAAGGCAATGTCGGAGCAACGCTTTCAGAGGTGGGCTGGGTCTCGACCGCCTATTCCTGTGCTAACGTGATCATCATTCCGCTGACGGCCTGGCTGGGCATCCGTTTTGGCAAGAAGCGTTATTTTATTTTTTCGCTGGTGGGCTTTACCCTGGCGTCGATCCTATGCGGCCTTTCGAGCAATCTGGCCATGCTGATCATGGCGCGAGTGTTCCAAGGGCTGTGCGGCGGTGGACTGCTCGTAAAAGCGCAGTCCATGCTCTACGAGACGTTTCCGCGCGAAGAACAAGGGGCAGCGCAGGCGCTTTTCGGTATTGGCATTATATCGGGCCCGGCGCTGGGGCCGGTACTGGGCGGCTACTTGACGGATGCACTCGGCTGGCGCTGGATCTTTTTCATCAACCTGCCCGTCGGCATTTTGGCGGTATTGATGGCGCTGACATTTTTGCCGGAGGACAAGGAGGAAGACATGAAGCCCAGTGCGCGAGTGGACTGGCTGGGCATCGGCTTGCTCGCCGTGGGCCTGGGCTGTTTGCAAACCATGCTGGAAGAGGGGCAGCAATACGACTGGTTCGGCTCGCAATTCATCACGACGATGGCTGTGGGAAGCGTGGTCGCGTTGGGCTGCTTTATCTGGTGGGAGATGAACATCGATCTCCCGGCCGTGGACTTGCGCGTGTTGCGTTATCGTTCCGTGGCTGCTGGCAGCACCTATTCGATGGTCTTGGGCATGGGACTTTTCGGGATCATGTTTGCCATCCCCATCTTCGTTCAGAACTACTTGCATTTTTCCGCTTTTCAGAGCGGTCTGCTCCTGCTTCCAGGGGCGCTCGCATCGGCAGGCACGATGATGATCTTGGGCAGGGTTGTCAGCCGGTTCGATGCGCGCTTCCTCGTGGCCACGGGCGCCCTCGTGACAGTGGGGGTGGGACTGGTGCTCATGCGGCTCAATCCAGACTCGGGCACCTCCAGTCTCTTCTGGCCAATGATTGTGCGTGGCATCGGAACCGTCTTGATGTTTCTGCCCCTGAGCCTGGCTACCCTGGGCGGAGTTCCAAAAAAAGATGTGCCGTCGGCTGCGGGCTTTTACAATCTTACCCGCCAACTTGGCAGCAGCGTCGGCGTCGCCGTCCTTACAACCCTGCTGGTCAGGCAGCAAACTGTGCATCGGGCAGTGCTGGTGGAAAAAATCACCCTATTCCGCCCCGAGTCCCTTTCCCGACTCGCAGCCATGACAGCGGGATTTGGCAGGCACAGCGGCGATGCTGTTGCCGGACACTCGCAGGCGCTACGGGCCCTCGACAGCATCGTCAATGCGCAGGCGGGGGTGCTCGCTTTTGACGACATCTTCCGGTACGTCGCCCTTTTGTTTACCGTTTCGCTGCCGCTGATCCTGCTGCTGGGCAAGGGGCCCACCAAGCAGCCTCTTCCGGCAGACGTGCACTAAAATCATCAAACTCTCCCAATCTTTTTTCAAGCAATGAATACCACTACTGAACAACCCACGCACAACCCCGGAGAACCACCGGTTCATCCCAAGCCTTCCGCCAAACACAAGGAGCCCAAGAAAGCGGGCAAACCCGCGCCGCGCAGGAAATTCGCGCTGTTCCTGATCCTCGCATTTGTCGGTTTCTGGATAGGCCGGTTGATTATTCACGCTTACCACTATGAAGAGACGGACGATGCGTACGTCGCCGGGCACTTGCACCAGATGAGTTCGCGCATCGAGGGCGTCGTGGCGGAGGTTCTTGTCGGGGACAATCAGGTGGTGAAGGCTGGCGACACCTTGGTTCGCATCGACCCGTTGGAACTCCAGATCGCTTTGCAAAAAGCCCAGGCCAATCTCGACCATTCGCATGCTCTCGAAGCGCAAGCCCGGGCTGCGGGGATGCAATCCAAAGCGCAACTCGCCCAAGCGCAAGCGGAAGTGAGCCGCGCCGAAGCCAAGGTGGCCCAAACCGCGGCGGAATTGCAAGTGGCGGAACTCAACATGGGACGCACCACGCGGCTCTACACGAGCGATAACCGCGCGGTTGCCAAGGCCGACGTGGATACCACCAAAGGATTATTCGATGCAAATCAGGCCGGTCTGAACGGCGCGAAAGCGAGCTTGGAAGCCGCTAAGGCAAGTGTCGACGCAATGCAGGCCGGGGAGGAATCCGCCTCCGCGCAATTGGCCGCCGCACAGGCCGGAGTGGCGACTGCCGAGGCTACGTTACGCGACGCCAAAAGATTGCTCTCCTACACCACGGTTTCCGCTCCGGTCGCGGGCCGGGTCGGAGCCAAGAATGTGGAAAGCGGCAATCGCATCCAACCGGGCCAGGCTTTGCTGGCGCTGGCGGAAGAGGAGGTCTGGGTCGTCGCCAATTTCAAGGAGACGCAGCTTGCCCGAATGCAATCCGGCCAGCGCGTGGAAATCACGGTGGATGCGCTTCCAAGGCACAAATTCACAGGACACCTGGAAAGCATGTCCCCCGCGAGCGGGGCGCAATTCGCCCTGCTGCCGCCAGACAATGCCACAGGCAACTTCACCAAAGTCGTCCAGCGTCTGCCGGTGAAAATCCTGTTCGATCCCGAAAGCATCGGCGAGTTCCGCGACCGTATCCGGCCGGGGTTATCCGTCGTCGTCAACGTAGCTGTGCGATGAAGAATTGAGATGAAACAATCCACCCCTTTAAACAGTCATTTTTCACCGAAAAGAGCGCGTGCGCTCTGGTTCGGTGTGTTTTTCGTTGGACTCTGCATCGTCGGCACGGCGCAATCCGCCCCGCAGCCATTGGTGGAAGTTCCCAAGGTGTTCAAGAACGCTACGCCGGACAACCAGGCTGTTCCACCGCCAGTGGAAGCATGGTGGCGCGTGTTCCACGACCCGGCGCTTGACGCGCTTGAGACTCAGGCGTTGGCTGCCAACCAGAATCTGGCACAGGCCATCGCGCGGATTACCGAGGCGCGTGAACAGGCGCGCATCGTCGCCGCAGACTTTTACCCGCACGTCAGTCTCGATTTTGGCGCCAGCCGCCTGAGCACCACTAACACCGGGCCAATCCAACAAGCGCGCCTTGTGGGTGCCGCGGCACCCACGGTCATGACGAGCCAGCTTGTCTCCGGCTACTACAACGATTACCGCGCCCCGCTTGCCATCAGTTACGAGTTGGATGTTTTCGGTCGCATTCGCCATAGTTACGGCAGTGCGCATGCCATCTGGCAGGCCGCCGAAGCCGACCGGCGGACGGTAGCCCTGAGTTTGAGCGCGGAAATCGCCGCGAATTATTTCGGGCTGCGTGCGCTGGATTCGGAGATCGAGGTTTTGCAGCGCGCCGTGACTTTGCGCCGGGATTCTGTGCAGCTCAACCAGGAGCGCGTCACCGCCGGACAGGCAAACTCGATTGACCTCTCCCGCGCCCGCGTGGAACTGGAGAACACCCAGGCGGAATTGGACGATGCCGTGCGCCTTCGGGCTGAGGCGGAAAACAATCTGGCGGCACTCTGTGGGCAGCCCGCCAGCGACTTCCACTTTCCGGCGCGGTCACTGGAAAACCTCACCCCGCCAGCAGTGCCAGCCGGCGTCCCCTCCGGGCTCATGGCACGCCGATCCGATCTTGCGGAAGCCGAACGCCGACTGGCTGCGGCCAACGAGCAGATCGGCGTTGCGCGTGCCCAACTCCTGCCCACCTTCAGCATCGGAGCCAGCGCGGGCTTTGAGAGCGGCAAAGAATCGCAGCTTGTCGAAAACCAAAGCCGGGCGCTTGCGTTGATGGGCACGGTCTCCATCCCCATTTTCGAGGGAGGTCGCAACGCAGCCAACCTGCGGGCCGCCCGTGCCCGGCGTGAGGAAGCGCTGTCCGCATATCGCGCCACCGCCATAACCGCCTTCAAGGAAGTGGAAAATGCGCTGGTTGACTTACGCCAACGCACAGCGCAACTGGCAGCGCACGACCGCGCAATGACGGACGCCAAAGAGGTGCTTGAACTCTCGCAGAAGCGCTACATCCAAGGCTCTGTGAGTTATTTCGAAGTGGTGGATGCGCAACGCTCCCTCCTCAAAGTGGAGCTCGATCGCGCGCAAACGCTCAATGCCCGCTTTGCGGCAACGGTAGCGCTCGTGCGCGCGCTGGGCGGCGGTTGGTGAAATCCTTACGGGGCGCACACCCATCGTTGTGCGTCTAAAATGGACGTTTCAAAACCTTTTCAATCCTTTTCCTCCACACCACCACTGGTCGAGCATTCAACCTAAAAATTAACACTTCCTTTACAATTTTTTTTGGTCGTCGAAATAAATCCTTAACAATTCGAATGTTAAATTCGCTGTGAGAACAGAAGATTTCCTCATCCAATTATTCGAAAAAATCCATCCTATGAAATTGACCCACCTCGTTGCCCCATTTTGCAGCATTCTCCTTCTGGCAGGTTGTGCCGGCATCGATCGCACAGAGCGTGCGGCGCTGACTCAGCGGAGTGTTTCCCCGGCCGTATATGATCGGATGATGCGCCGTGAATTGCTCTCCGTCGCCAACATCGCCGAATTATCTCAGAGGCAGGTGCCGCCGGAAGTGATTATTCGCTACCTGCGCTCATCACGGGCGGTATATTTCCTCGACAAGGATGCACTGGCCCGGTTGCGCCAGGCAAAAGTTCACCCCGCCGTGCTTGACTACATGCTTTCCACCCCGTCGTACTATCTCCCGCCTGCGTCCTGTTACTACGGAGCACCCGGGTATCCCTACGGATATTATCCTGCTCCGGCCGTCTATCCCTATGTAGTGATGCCTGAGCCAGCAATTTACGTTGGCGCACGTTGGCGCTGGAGGTAGATTTCCAGCAGACGGGAGTAACCGAGGGGAATGCCGAATGTTTCACAGAGTCCGGCAAAAAAGGGTATGCCGACAGACAATCAACAACGCGAATTATGTTGTGAATGATTCCGCTACGCGCACCCAGTTTCCGAAGTCCTTGCAGCCTCCATGGCTTCCGGGATCGTTGCGTCGAGCGAACCAAACCGGCGTAGTTGAGGCCAGACCCACGCGACTGCACCCACCACAAGAAGAGTGCCCAGACCGCCGCCGACCACCGATGCCACGGGTCCGAAAAGCCCGGCGGTGAGCCCGCTTTCAAAGGCTCCGATCTCGTTGGAGCTGCC
Source organism: uncultured Spartobacteria bacterium (assembly GCA_903928175.1). Classification (GTDB taxonomy): domain Bacteria; phylum Verrucomicrobiota; class Verrucomicrobiia; order Chthoniobacterales; family Chthoniobacteraceae; genus UBA695. The sequence goes on from CAIYQA010000156.1 coordinate 6,310, forward strand.
AATAAAGACGTTGTTCACGGCGGAAA
>CAIYQA010000157.1 GCA_903928175.1 uncultured Spartobacteria bacterium
GCCCTTTAATATCGATCTGCATACGCACTCGTTTTTCTCGGGCGACGGAGTCAGCAGCCCCGAGGAGTTGATCGACTCCGCGCGGCGCAAGGGCCTGCACGGATTTGCCCTCACCGACCACAACACCTGCGAGGGGATCGACTACATGCTGCGCAAGGGGTTGATGCGTCCCGACGGCCTGCCGGTGGACGGATTTCTCGCAATCCCCGGGGTGGAAGTCTCCACCAGCGACGGCCATTTGCTCTGCATCGGCGCCACGTTGCCCAACATGAAAGGGTATCCGGCGCGGGAAGTCTGCGACGCGATCCACGCGCGCGGCGGCCTGGCGATCCCGCCCCATCCGTTCGACTGGTTCCGCTCGTGCATCCGCGAGTCGGTGCTCAAAACCTTGCCCGTGGATGCCGTGGAAGTATTCAACGCCGCCAACACCTTCCCATTTTTCAACCGCAAAGCCTACGACTATGCCGAGGCCACCGGTCTGCCGATGATCGCCGGGAGCGATACCCACCACGAGAGCTCCATTGGTACCGCCTACACCGTTTTGGAAACCGACGAGTTGACGCTGGCGAGCGTGTTGCGCCAGATTGTCCGCAGGAACCGGCTCGTGCAAAATCCATTGACCCCGCGCGACAAAGTCCGCAAAACCTGGAACAACTGGATGCGCCTGCGTTGGCGGCACCGGATCAAAATGAAAAAGGAGTGGGAATAGGCGGTTCGGCATTTTAAAAAACATGCCCTCCTTCCTCCGCCTGTTTGCGAGTGCAGCGCTTTTGCTTTTCGCGCTTGCTGCCCATGCCGGGTCGGTTCCTTCCTCCTTCGCGTACGTTCTCCAGGCCGATGCTTTGGAAGCGAAAAATGGCGGATGCGAAAAAGCCGGTGCTGCTGATCGAATATGCACGGCAACCCGGGCGCAGGGAGGCTGTCAAAAAACATGCGCAGGAGAACGGTTTGGTTTGGCTCCTCACCGACCGCGAACTCAAGACGCTTGGGGAATCGGGCAAGTGAAGGCGTCCACGGAGCCCTGTAGGCCGCATTTCAGCTTCGTGTATTAGCCATGACCCATTGCAGGTAGGCGGGCAGGCCTTCAGTGGGTTGCAAGGCAATGATCTCCGGCGTCTCGTAGGGGTGGAGTTCCTTGAGCCGCGCCTCGAAATTCTTGTATTGGTCCTCGGTAGTCTTGAAAAAAGCCATCACCTCCGAGCTGCTCTCGATCACCCCTTTCCACCAGTAGATCGACTCCGCGCCGGGCACGAGATTGGCGCAGGCGGCAAGTTGTTCCTCCACCAAGGTGCGGGCGATTGTGCGGGCCTCCTCCGCATCGGGAAACATGCTCATAACAAGAAGTGCGCTCATAAAGTTACCCCATTGGGTTATTCGTTTGCGGGGAGGGATGCGGGGGTTTGCGGCTCTTTAGGTTGAGAGATGCCGGTCACACCATTGCTTGCCAAGTGTGCCTCCTGCGCGCTGAAAGCGCAATGGAAACCAGCCCAGGGCAGAGCGCAGCGCCGCCCTGGGTCACAGCAAAAGAGAGCGTTGCGCCCTGAAAGGGCGCTGGTAAAGAGGAGGAAATCACTCCCAAACATACCGCTCGTGCGGACTCTTTGGCGCGAAGGCGGTGTTTTCCTGAGCGCCAAAGGCGCGGCTCCATACCAGCCTGGGGCAACGCCCCAGGACCCGGAGTGGGAAAAACGCCAGGGCTGAAGGCCCGCACCATCTTTCGCGGCAGTTATGGTGCGGGCCTTCAGCCCTCATGCTTTGACGGGAAAATTCCTGGGCCTGCGCTTCGCTCCAGCCCAGGCTGGTATGGAGCCGCGCCGTTGGCGCTCAAGAATGGGGGCCGCGCCGTTGGCGCTCAAGAATGGGGGCCGCGCCGTTGGCGCTCAAGAATGGGGGCCGCGCCGTTGGCGCAAGAGTCCGCTTTTATAAAGAGATGTATAAGGTGCACAGGGTCCACAGGAATTGCGGCCACATGGGTGCGGAGCCACTAGTGTAGTGTACACGAAATAGATGGTCGCTACTTACCATTGATGTA